>CAYYJO010000021.1:0-29586 GCA_964472265.1 uncultured Caldisericales bacterium
CTTCGTTTGCCCCTCTTGTGAAGAGGGGGTAGGGGGAGTTCTTCTTTTAGAACCCACCGGCATTTCTTGCCATCTCCCTTTCCAATGGGGCATAAGATATTTAATTTTCCTATCTTTGTTTTATCCCCCTTATTAAGGGGGATAAAGGGGGATTATTATGTTGATTCCCACTTAGATTCAAAGAATTCTCGAATTTACTTCGAGAATTCAATATCAAGCATGTTTAATGGGTTCAGTTCTTTACCGGCGGAGCCGCATAAACTCCCTCATCCGGCTTCCAGCCACCTTCTCCCGCTTGTGCAGGCGAAGGATTTTGTAGTTCTTTTCTTTTTGTTAATTACAACTCAGACTCAAAGAATTCTCGAATTTATTTCGAGAATTCAATATCAACCATGTTTAATGGGTTTAGTTCTTTATCGGCGGAGCCGCATTAATCATCTGGCTTTGCCAGTGATTTCCAGTTAGGTTTGTTCAAAGGGATCAGTTTTAACCCTCGACTCTGTCGAGGCAATGTGCCGAAGGAGGGACTCGAACCCTCACGGATGTTTGGTCCAACGGATTTTGAGACCGTCGCGTCTGCCAGTTCCGCCACTTCGGCATGCAGGTGAGAGACATTTTAGATGAACTTCCAAACCAAATCAACGAACTAAACCGGAGGCTTTGAGTTTTTTGATAAGAATCACCAGATCGTTCAGGGATTTGCCTTTCCCTAGCTGCCTCATCGTGTTTGGAATTTCGTAGATTGTTTTGATGTCTTCCGTGTTTGAAAGCTGGCAGCGGAATGTTGGAAAATCAACAGGGGAAGTGACCGGGTAGAAATAAACCTCACCCAGACCAGCCCCAGGAATGCCAAGGTAGCAAACGTTGACATTGAAAGCCTTTTTTGCGCTGGCAAGGTTCATGTCCGAGACGGCGATGGTGGTGCACTGGCTGTCGATGACGGCCAGTTTGTTAGTGCCGGTTATCTGGCAGAGGGGGAACCAGATGCCTTCAAGTTTTTTGATGGCCAGTGCGCTGTCGATTGAGAGCAACCCGCTTCTGAACTTTAGGAAAAGTCTGCTGTCGATGACCTTTTTGTCAACAAGCCCGGTCATGTTCTGATATTTTGTGGTTTTGACGGTTCCGGTCCTTTTGTCGATTGTGCCAAAGTCAATGCCTGAGGTCGTTTTCTTCCAAATCCAGCAGAAATCCTTTGTGCATTCAAGTATTGGAAACTGACCTGATGGTGGTTTGTCCCAGGTTTTTCTCCACAGGAACTTGCCATCGTTTAGGTCAAAGCCTTCAAGAAATACGGAATCGCCGACCATTTGAGGGATGACGATGTAACTGGCTGCCATTTTCGAGACAGGAATGGTGAGGGCGCCGGAGTAGTCATGATCCTCAAGCTGCCAAACGTGGCTGCCGGTTTCAATGTCGAGCGCCAGCAGGCTGACAGGGTTCTGCTGATATTCAGTGTTGGTGTCAAAGGCTGTGATGATGAGTTTTTCTGTTATGGCAACCGGGTAAATACCCATGCCAGGTGAGTTATCGATTTTCCAGAGGATGTCGCCCGTGTCGCTTATTCTGGCCAATATCCTGCTGTCGCCAATTACAAATAGCCTACCGTCCATGTTTGTGACGCTTGTCCACTTGACGCCATCAAGGTTTTTTGACCACAACGGTTTGCCGTTTGAGCCTGACATGCCGAATGTGTCCTGGCTTCCCCAGAGGAGCTTGCCCCATGAAACAGGCGTGATTGAGAATTTGCCCGTTTCTGTCCACATCTTTGAGAGCGGTTGGCTGCATGATGAGAGGGCGAATGTAGCCAGCAGGAGGAAAATTGAGATTCTTTTCATTTCTTCAGTTCAATTTCGTAGGGCTGAACGTCTTTTATTGATCCGATCCTTATCTTGCCAGAGTTTATGGAGACAAGGTCAGAGCAAAGCCATGAATTTTTGTCGGACCATTCAGGGATCGGCGATTTCTCGATTGTCTTGCCGTCAAGGTCGGTTGTCAGTATCTCGTCATCATAAAGCAGGTTGATTTTGTCTGAAACCCAGGCTGATCTGTAGTCTTTCTCGTTTTCAACTAAAACCGGAATCCAGCCCATCGGGTTGCTCTTCCAAAGGGACATGTAATCCTGAACCCAGACAGAATCGGTTTCCTGTATGGCTTTGGTCACCTTCACACCACTGGTAAACATTGTGTTGATGGCTTTACCGTCACTGAAAACCTTTATCTCGTTGCCGGTGAAGACATAGACCCAGCTTGAGCCAACGCCAACTGCCGATGGCGACTCAATCTCGATGTCTTTGAGCTTGTTGCCTGACCAGTCGTAGAGGCTGACGAGGTTTTCGGAACGGAGTGCCACAGCGACCACATCCTTGCCCGCTGCCACAGAGATGGCCTGATTGCTTATCTCGGCTTCAACGAGCTTCAGCTCTTTCCTGTCGGCAAACAGAATCTTGTTTTCTGTCAGGATTGCAACCTTGTCCCCGGACTGCGAGGCCGATTTTATTTTCGGGTCTGGATTCGGAACCAGAAAGGCAAGCGCCAGAACCAGCACAATGCCGATTACTGCCAGTATCCAGGCGGTTTTGGGAGACTGCCCCATGAGGGTAAGGAATTTGGCTTTGTTGATGTTTTCTGCTTTTTTCCAAAGCTCGCGGTCGGTTATCGTTTTTTCTTGGTTTTCGCTCATAGATGAGATTCTATTGCTTTATCAAGTTAAAGGAAACTGCAAGCCTTGAGGGTGTTGAAAGTCTGCATATAATACCACCCGTGAACCCGCAAGAAGTAGTTGAGATTGCAGCAAAGGTGAAGAAAGGCGACAGCGAGTGCTTCTCGGCAATCATCGAGGAGTACAAGGCCTTTGTCTTCAACTTCACAAGCCAGCTTTCCGGATCAAGGGAGATGGCTTTGGATATGACCCAGGAATCGTTCCTGAGGGTTTTCAGGCAGATCGGGCTTTACAAGCCTGACCATCCGTTCAAGGCCTGGCTGGGACGCGTAGTCTACACCACCAGCCTCAACTACCTGAGGAAGAAGAGGGAGAGCGTCCACATCGAATCGCTTGCCCAGGACTGCCCGCTTGAGGTTAAGGATGGCTCAGCGCTTCCAGAAGAGCGGATAATTGAAATAACGACAACGGAAAACGTCAGGAAGGCCATCTCCCAGCTTGGTGAAGACCTCAAGGCCACCCTAATCCTTTGCCAGGTTGAGGAAGTCGATATAAAGGACGCGGCAGTGATACTCGGGATTCCGGAAGGAACCGTTAAATCCAGACTTTTCAGAGCCAAACAGGAGCTCAGGGAAATCCTTGTGCGAACGTATGGCAGCCTCCAGGTGTAAGGAACGCATGATGGACAATTTCGAAAACAAACTGAACGAAACCCTGAAAATGCTCAGGGATGAACCGCCAGACACACTGACGAACCAGGTGATGGCAAAGATAAGAGTTGAAGGAAAATCTGCAAAAAAACCGTTTGCTCTCTGGATTGGAGTCGGTTCCGTCGTCGCCTGCCTGCTTGTGGTTGGCGTGGTCTTTGGCACCGGAGTCTTTAAAAATTCCAGCGTCCCAACCGCAGCTCCGGTCGCCCTCACCGTTGCCGACAGATCGATGTCAGCGGAAACGGCCGATGCCAGCAAGGAAGAGACGTCGCAGGCAACAGGGGCTGCTGAAGATTCCAATGTTGCAAAGATGGTTCCCCTGCCCAAAAACACTGTTGAAAAAACACCTGCAAGCAAAGACAAACAAAACACAGCCTCAAGAAAAGCCACCCCCGAAGAGATTGCCGAGATAAAGAAATCGCCAGGCGTTTCAGCTGAAGAGGCCATTGGAGGCCTCCCCTCCTTAAGCCTATCGGCCAAAAGCAACGACACCTGGAAAGCATGGGCTGATCTTCGCTACAAATCAGGCGAGTTCACTTCAATCATAACAGCCAAAACGCTTACAAAAGATTCTGGCGTCAAGGATGCCAAGAAGCAGTACTTGATGTCAGCAACCATGAAATCTGCGGACTTTCCAAAGTGGCTCGAGATGGCTAAAAAAACAGTTGGAGATTTGACTGGCAACATTCAGTTCAATTCAAATGCTGGCATGGTCAACGTCACGGTAACGTTCTTGCCAAAATGATGAAGAAAATCCTTGCCCTTGTTTGCATAATCTCCCTGTCGTTTGTTGCCGGCTGCGGTGAAAAGGAAGTTGAACAACCGAAAAAGCAGGGGCAGTTTCCGGTTTCAGGCAAGGTGCTTGCTGTTGTTAAAGGCTCTGACATACAGGCTGAAATCCAGACAGACACGGGCAAAGAGGCCGTCGAGTTCTCCCGGGATGCAAAGGTTTTTTATAATGGGAAGATTGTAACAATTGAAGCAGTCACAAAGGATCAGTCGGTTTACATTGAATCATCCGATGGAATTCTCGCAGATAACATAGTGATAACAGACTGGCCAGGACAAATGCCGATGGGACAGAAGGTGATTATGTCGCCTGAATCCGCTTTGACCACTGTCATCGAATTCATCCTGAAAAACCATGAAGATTCGGGCATTCCGGGAAAAGATTCCTGGAAGGTCAACGGCAAAGACACGCAGATTTCAAAACTAGAAATCATGAGGAATTATGTCAGCGGCGCTTTCACCATCAGGTTAACGTGGGTGAAGGATTCTGACGTTTCCGAATTTGATATTATGCTGCTCAAAGCTGGCTCGGATATGGCTGTTTGGAGCGGACGAATTAGAAAAGACGGAAAAGTAATCGAGGAAAGATATGAATAAAGGTAGCATCGTCCTTATTGCAGCGATAATATTGCTGGCCGGTTGTGGCCAGGCAGCCCAAACCCCTGACAAACAGCCTGAGCAAAAAGTGTTTGGTGACATAAAGACCCCACTGGTTGGGATCGTCAATGGTCTGGGTGAAAAGTCTTTCACACTCGTGACATTGCCTGAAAAGCTGGAAGACCAGCCTGGCAGAAGCCTCGTTGATTTTTCAAACGCGCCGGTTGTCGATGCGAAAGGCAAGGATGCAAAGCTTTCAAACGATGCAACAGTTTCAGTCACTGGCAAGTATGGCAGCGAAAACATCGTAGCTGACAAGGTGGTAGTCATAAGCACCCCATCGACCGGTGGCGTCTCGCTAAAGATGGACTCTGATCTCACCATTGTAACTGCAGGCAAGATCGAAAAACTCCTTGGCCTGAAGGTGCCAAAATCATTTGCAAACAACTGGAAGCTCGAAAACACAGGTTCGCTCCAGAATATCCCGACTTCACGCATCTATCAGTACGTGAAGGATGAGTGGAAGCTAATCCTTGTCGAAAATCCAAAGACGCCGGAAAAATACGAGATAACGCTTTATGGCCCAGAAAAGTTTGTCTGGGTTGGCTCGGAGGACATTGACGGCAATCTGAAGGCCACCAACAAATAAAAAATGTTCTGTCATTGACAGACTGCAATTCAATCCGTATTCTTTTTCATAATGAAACGTCTTTTTCTCTTGCTTGTCGTCATGTCGTTCCTTGTTTCCAATCAACATGTTCAGTCCCGGAATGCCAGGTTTGAGTTCGGTTTTGGCATCCTGAAAAGCCCTTCGAGAATTGCCTGTCACAACGGCCTTGTCTATGTTTGCGACACAGGTTTGAAGTCTGTTGTTTGCTTTGGGCAGGAATGGAATGTGGTTGCAAAGACATCTGACGGTATCTTTGAGTCACCAGCTGGAATTGCTGTTTCAGCCGATGGGCAGGTTTTTGTTTGTGACAGCGTAAAGAAATCTGTGATCAGGCTTGACCGGTGGCTGAAAAACCCAAAATCGGTGGAGCTTCCCGAAAACGTAACCCTGAAAGAGCCTTATGATCTTTGCATAGACTCAGCTTCAGTCCTCAACATCCTCGACCGAGGCGCAAGAACGGTTCAGCTGCTCGGTCTGTCCGGCAGGTATCTTGGCACATTCTGTTCAGCCGGCATAAGCGCAAACCAGCTTGCGTGGCCACAATCGATTGAAAGCTACGGCAAAGGCGTTGCCGTTTCTGATGCAGGCGTTGGGAAGATTATTGTTTTTGATGGCAAACACCAGGAAAAGCAAAGGTTTGGCCTGCCCGGAAACTGGCCACAGTCTGTAAGGTTTCCCTCCGATCTTCATGTGGACAAAAACGGCAACCTGTACGTTCTCGATTCTGCGCTTTCAGATGTAGCCGTCTACCCTTCAATGGGCGTGAACCCGATCATCTGGGGCAGGTATGGCAGACGGGAGAAACCGACCGACTACTTCTTCTCAGACCTTGCAAAGAACAACTCAGCAACGGATGCCAGAGGGTACATGAATCACCCGCTTTCACTGGCAACCGACAACGAAAATGTCTATGTCGCTGATGCTGGTAACGCAAGGATTCTTGTAGAATCAATCGACACGGTTCTGGAGCAGCCAAGGGTCTCTCCGCTGCCCTTTGCCGGTCAGGTTGGCGACTACCCGCAAATCGTTGCTTCTCCATCAACGCTTGACTTTGGATCGGTTGCCAAAAACAAGGAGTATGTAAGAACATTAAGGATCGATTTTCTGGCTAACCCTTGCCAGGTGGCGAGAGTGTCAGTTACTGGCAACTTCTTTGACGTTGAACCCAAGCTTGTGGTTGGCTCCCGTGTAACTCTATATATAAGGCACAACCCAAAAAGCGCAGGCGTAAACAATGCAAACCTGGCAATTGAACTTTCAGGAACAAGGCTCGATATTTCTATCACGGCCAGTTGTGATGGCGGTGCAGGATTGAAGTTCTCGGATCTGTCCGCACGGTCAATCACGGTTGCCGGTGAACCCGCTGCAGGATCAGTGACAATCGAGCGTGGCAAAGGTTTATCAGAACCAGTAAATCTGACGCTTGGCAAGATTGTCTTCAAACCGCCTTGGGCAAAGGTGGCAAGAGGTTCTGAAGAGGTTTCAATCTCAACACTTCCAATAAATGTTACGCCGGACAAACTGGATCAGACTTTGACCCAGGCAACTGTTACGGCGATGCCTGCCGGCGTCTTGCGACCAGGCGTATACTCAGTCAGGCTCACTGCTTCAACGGATTCTGGCAAGTACAAAACCTTTTATGACATTACCCTTTTTGTTTCAACCGAACAGAATCCCCAGTCTACGGTTTTGCTGGAAACATTCACTGCCCATTGGTGTGAGCCTTGTGGCTTCCAGAGAGAGGCTGGATACAGGATGTTCTCCGAGTATTCTGGCAGATCCATTATCCCGGTAGCCTATCACGTTATGGATGATGCCGATTTCACAATCACAGGCTTCACAAGACCCGAGAACTTTGAGCAGTTCAAAAAATATGGCGCAGAGGGTGTGCCGCTGAATGTGCTGGATGGTGATCCGGCAAAGGCTGTTGCAAACGCAAAACAGCTAGCACACGACCGCATCCGTGGGAGAAAATATTCTGGTTCGACGAACGAGTACTGGCAAATGCGAGGTGATTTTGATCAGGAGTTCAAGAGGGCTAGGTATCAGCTCAATGTTTCAGGAACCATTGATGAATCTTCCGGTACCGTTTATGTAGAGATTCCAGGCTACAACCTCGAAAATCAAACCGAAAATGAGCTTATAATTCTGTTAACTGAAGATGATATAGAGTATAATTCTTCTAACGGGGAGCAGTACCATCATTTCGTCGTAAGGCTTGTTGCAAGCAAGTATAAAAAGACTGAAGAGACCAATGGTTCAATGCTCAGGATGAGCTTCGGGATTCCGAAAATGCCTGAAGGTTTTGACATCAATCCTGTGAAGGCAAGATTTGTCGCTTTCCTGCAGAATCGCAAGACTCAAAAGGTGGTCTCTTCAGGCTGGTGCGACATAGATTCGGTAGAGTCAAAAGACCCTGTTGCATTCCTCGACAGCAAGAACCCGTCAATCCAGCCAAATTCGTTTGTTCCCGTGAAGGTTAATGTTTCAAATCCGTCAATGGCGTGGAAGAGGTTCAGGCTGTCTGCCACTACAAACTCAAGCGCAACGGTTAGCCTTATTGACGACGATGCATCGATTGGTGCAAACTCTGCAAAAACATTAATTTTTAACGTCGACACCTCATCAGTTCAGTCCATGCCTGACAAACTGATAATGAGTGTGGTGCTGGAGGATGAGAATGGCAAGAAATATCAGTATGATCTTGATCTTTCATCAGGAGCCAGTAGGTAATCATGAGTGTATACTACTTAACACAAATTGTTATTATTATCTCACAATGTAATCATAGAGCCCAAACTACCATGCAAAATAGTATCTTCTCATCGTGCCCCAAAAACATCCAACACCAGAAAAACAGCAGTTTCATGCACAATTGGTGTTGGCATGAAAATTGCATATATTAATAATCGGAAGACTTGAGGCCTGGCAAAAGGTTAACGTAATGCCTTTTATGTCAGGTTGATGTCTTTTCTGGCTTATGTTTTCAGCCAGCATAAGATTAGATGATTTTTTTGCACAGTTGGTTCACTGTGCCCCGTGGCTCCGGGTAGGAGTCTATTGATGTTACATGAGTTGATGGAAAGAATACTCTTTGGGTCTCATGTTTTGCCCCAGTCCGATTGGACTGCAAGACCTTGGAAAAGGAGAGCGTAAATGAAGAAATTTACGACGTTGATTGTTGCACTGGCAATGGTTTTCACCCTTGCATCAACTTGGATTGTCAAGGCTGATTCTGGTGTCAGGACCAACCTTACAAACAAGGCAGCCACAAACGTAGCTGTCAAGTGGTACATGGTTGGATACGACAGGGATGGAAACTATCTAAACCCGAACACTCTCAAACCGGCGGACATAACGGCTGCTGGCTCGGATGGCTCGGAATACCAGCTTTTCCCGTGGCAGAAACCGAATCAGGTGGTTTGGGGTCGCGCCTCAACAAGCAATAACTATGCAATGCCGAGGCTTCTTCCGACGCAGGGCTATGATCCGCTTGGCAGGACGATTGTTGGAAACCGCGACTACAACGACAACTATACAACTAACGTATATGCTTTCTGGACTGAGTTCTTCCTCACAGTGACGCCAAGCTCAGGCGCCTCCCAGGCATATGCACACTGGTACGCTGTCATTGACAAAGAAGGCAACCTCTGGCTTGACCCAGATGGCGTTTTTCACAACCCAGGCCTCGATGTCACAGCAGACCCAATGTTCTATCTCCCCAACAACATCCGCACTTACACTGAAGGCTCATGCCTCTACAACCCAAAGGGAACAGTTGACCCACTTCCAAACAACAACACCCAGGGACCATACAAACTGATCTTCACAGATCCGTCAACAATGCAGGAAATCTACTTCTGGTGGAAGTATGATGACAATGGACACCTTGTTGACAGAGTCTGGAAAATCGGTTGGGCTGACATGTGCGATTACAACCCAGTTCCAAACCCATCACAGGGATGGAACCCGGCACTTCCGGCACTCTCATCGGTTGTCGGATACAGATCAGCCTATGACCCGTTCCTCAAGACCACAGTCACACAGAATGACATTGACTGGGACTACAAGCTTTATCTGACAGACTTTGCACCGGCTACAACCGCAGCATGGCCAAACTGCCAGCAAGGCGCCGAGTGCTATTTCGACACCAACGGCAACTCAAGGCTTGACCCGTACGAACCGATTTACAGAAAGTCAACCGGCAACAACGGAAACACCGTCCAGGTCAACGACATCCGCTGCGTCAACATGTCAGTTCCAAAAGGAATCGGCAACTACGTAGCCAACTATAAACAGTTCACAATAGTTACAAACGCTGACTACGACTTTGGCAGAGCGCTCATTCCGCTCAACTCAGTCAACGCTCCGGCAGGAACACCGGTTTATGCCCACACAAATGGACAGGTTCCTGGCAACCCGAACGTCAGGTTTGAAAACGACGAATTCGTTTACAGAAAAATCTCCACATTCGCCAGGATCAGAACTCAGCTCACAGCAGCAATGGCAGTCGGCACCAACACTCTTACAGTCGCCTCAACCGCCGGTTTTGCTGTCGGAGACAGGATCATGATCCATGGCACAGGACTCGACCTCTCCGAACTTCGCACAATCGCCTCCATACCGTCAGCAACCCAGATGACACTCACAGCAACTGTTGCAAACGCACATGCTGCAGGTCTTTGGGTATACAGACAGACAGCAGTCGATTTTGGCGACATTCGTATGAGCCCGGTCAACCACCGCTTCAACAACTCAACAGATTCACTCCTCTGGATGGGTAACTGGTGGGGCGATGGTCTCGTTCTTCTTGAAGTCATCAACGGCGGATGCAACACAGATATGTATAACGTCACCGTTGAAACTGACCTCTGGGAAGGCGTGGTTCCTTCTGAAACAGCAGCAGCCCTTCGCACAGCAAACGGCGACATCGTTGCGGCAGCACAGAGAATTCAGAAGACAACAGTCCTTGACCCGACAGGCACAGAGTTCCGTGTTCCGGCAACAACATTTGAAAACCTCAAGTTTGAGTACAGAGAATATCTTGGCATCGAAATCTTCAAAGATGACGGAATCAACAACAACCTCGGTTCAGGCTTCATTGATCCGAACGTCATCCGTTCGTCGCTGTCAGACGATTACTCAATGTGGTACACCACAGAACAGTTCGTCGGTGCAAAAGACGAAGAGACCGCAAAAGACTACGCCTGGTCAATGGCAACCCGCCCGTTCTTCTCAGATGAAATGTACATCGACCTCAACGGCGACGGCGCACTTGGTCTTGGCGAACCGATGTATCGTGACGTCGACCTCTCAGGCAACATTTCAAAAGGCGACATCCGTATCAACGACATCACCATCGACAACACATTTGTTGTTGTCTCATACGCAGCAGGTTCAAGGGTAACGGCAGGCGACGTTGACGTTGCACAGCAGACAGTGTTTGGCTGGGTGCTCCGCTCAATCCCGGTTGCAGTCCGCTACTATGACCAGCAGCATGGCTGCGAACCGGCCAACAGAACATACGACATTGGCGAACCAATCTACTTCATTCCGTCAATGGCCTCAAATCAGTCGGTTCTTTACAGCAACAACTTCAATGCCGTGGCAACACCGCCATGGGCAAACGCATGGGATCCAGCAAACTGGACGCTCATCGACGAAACAAACTCAGCCTGCGGAAGCAGCACATCATACGCCGACCCGAACATGATCTACTGGAACCCAACAGAAACCCAGTGGAACTATGCAGTGGCCAGCCCGACCGGTTCAAACGCAGCAAGGTTTGACAGAGGTATGGTAATCAACAATGCATCAATGGTCTCAGGCCCAACCCAGACATTCGGTTTCGATCTCCTTTACGAGCCAAGCAACTGGGCAGGCACAGGCGATCTTGGTGGCGGCACATACGGATTCAACGCAGTCGGTGTTGTGTTCGGCTATCTTAACGACAGAAACTTCGACGTCATGTGGTTCGCTCCGAGCGTCGACGGTACAGGCAACATGTGGCTGTACAACGGCAGCGGTGTTGGCGGCGGAACATACTGCCCAAGCACCCTCAGAGGTCTCCCACAGAACTACCAGGGCGCAAACAGAATCTATGTAAGATTCTGCAGATACGTCAATGGCGCAGAAGTTTACTCCAACGATGTTGCAACGTTCAACTGGACATCATGGGGAACCCCGTTCCGCGTCGAAGTCATCATGAACAGCGCAACAAGCGTCCTGTTCAACCTTCCAAGCTTCTTCTCACAGATTGACCTGTCATCCTTCCTGGTTGCATCAGGCGCATCACTCCCAGGAACAGGCTTCGGATTTGTAAGATTTGCAGAAGATGGAACCGGTTACGGCCTTCCAAATTATTGGGATGCAAAAGACCCAGCATACATCGACAACGTTCAGCTCCTTCGCCCGGCAGCCGGCCTCTCAAACGCATCAATCCGTTTGACCGATGTTTGGTACGGAGACGTGTTCTACCCGGCGGGATCACAGGTTCTTTCCGGTGATTTCTACCGAGTCAAAAACCCGATCTACGGTTTGACAACCGGCAACAACTGCTCAAAGAGATATCTTGATGCAGAAGTTCTCCCGGGATCAGTCGGACTCAATGTCGAGGTAACACCGAAGCTCAAAGTCGAGCAGACCTCACACATCAAGGTTACAACCAACTACCCAATCGAAGGCGAATATGTTGCCGGCAAGGTTGTTGGCGACAAGAGATCCAGACTCTACTACAGACCAGATTCACACATCCTCAACACAATTCCGCTCCAGTACCAGGTTGTCTACTCCTCAAAGGAAGACGCTGAATACAACTTCTACAAGCCAGACCAGTCGGTCAAGGGCGAAGTCCTCTATGTATCACTTCGTTCAACAGACTTCACTGAATCAGGCTCAACCCTCAACTCAATCCGTGAACTTTACGAAAAGGTCGGCATCATTGATGCAAAGAACCCGGTTCTCGACTGGGAGTTCACTCCGTACAGAGGAACAATCATCGACGACATCGGTCAGGAAATGCCAGTTCTTGTAAAGGGCTACATTGAAAAAGGCGGAGCACTTGTTGCCCCACCAGACAGCAGATTCACAAACTCAATCAACTTCAACAACTCATCAACGCGTACAGTCGACCCGGCAGCAGTTGCCTACTACACAAACAATTACATCGACCCGTGGCACATGGTAAGAAAATGGGAGCTCAAGGAAGCCTACAATCAGTACTACAACCAGGCTTATACGAGAGCTTGCCGTATTGTCTACTCACCGTATGAAGTGGACAAGGTTTCAAACTGCCAGCTTGGTGACAGGTATGACTGCTTCGGTCTTGAAAAGCTCACGGTCGAACCAGAAGGAATAAAGCTTGTTCCAAACACACCGTGCGTTGATCCTCTCTCATACAGATATCCAAACATCACCCTTACCCTCAACGCCTTCGACAACCCGAACGATGTCAATGACCCGGCCGGCTACACGATGGCAGTTCCAGAAACAAGATCAACATCCAAAACATCAAATGCCATTGCCACCTACAACGTAAACGGCGCCGGCATCAGATACATGTGCATGATGAAGAGATGGAACCGTTACGCTTCCGTCAACGCCGAAACCTACTACATTTGCCAGGTCAACGAAGACGGCTCTTATGGTTACTGGTCACTCGGTGAAACATCATCAAGCTCGCTTTACCCACAGATCAGGGGTTGCCTTGACCCGAACGATACCGTTACGGCATCTGCAGTCCCACTGTTCAACTCATCCAACTCAATTGCCAGAGGATCAAACGTCTACGACGTCGGTGATGCAGACTGCTCAGTAGGCTCAGGCATCAGAGACATCTGCGGCTCAGGATTCCCTGCACTTGGTGACGTAAACATGTACGATACCTATGGCAACTTCTTTGATCCAGATCCAAACTTTGGCGGTCTTGGTGAAGTGTACCACTTCGGTGTTTACGCACTCATCACCGGCAGATCAGATCAGCAGCAGGGCGGTCAGATGCCTGTCGTCTGTCAGCCAATCAACTCAAACTCGAAGCTTGACATTCGTGTCCACACAACAAACATTGTTGTGGACTACAACTCAAAAACTGCAAAGAACCCAGGCGCATACTTCATTGCCGATAACAAGGCTGCAGTCATGCAGGCATCACAGTCAAACGGATCATCACAGTACAACCCGTCAGTCTCAATGAACTACATGTCAAACCCACCAGGCATCCGCTATCTGCAGTATGCCGAAACAATTGACTATTGTGATGTTATCTCACTCAAAGTTCTCACACCAGATCAGGATCTCAACTTCAACAACTTCTATGTTGTCGACCGTCCACTCCAGTTCAGCTCCGTCGGTTACACAGGTTCGGATTCAGATGTAACCAGTGGCGCTGCAAGAGTCAGAAACGACGATCCGGCAAGATGGATCATGCCAAGATACAACCCAATCTGCGTTCTTCGCCCACTCTCATCAGAAACAAATACTGACATGAGATCTTACCCAGGTGGCCAGACACACGTTGGCAGAGTTGTAAATTCACAGCGTGGAAACGGTTACAACGCCTATCCGGCAATGTGGAGGCAGAAGTTCAACAAACTCGGAACCGAGTTCTATGGACTTGCAGATTACGGCGTATTCTTTGAACTCTCATCAGGCAGCGGCCAGGGCTCAATGCTCAGCTTTGCAACAGGCACTGTCAACAGAATCGAATTCGAAGGTCCGTTCATGACGCCGATGGATATTGATCCATCGCCAAGCATAACAAAATACAGATCAGGAACAGCGGCAGGATCAACAAACGGCTATCAGTACAAAGGCCTTAGATTTGTTCCAATCAAGTACGACTACACAGGAAAGATTGTTGTAGACCCAATCAACTACCTTGCATACGAACTTGGTGCATCAGATTACACCAATGTTATCAGCCCGGCATGCACAACCGTTGGCGACAGAATCAACAGAAGTGACACAAACCCGTTCTTGTATGTCGGCAAAGAACTTGCCTACAACAGAGTTTCAAGACCAGGCGGAGTCAGAGTCTTCGTGTTTGACGAAATCATCCCGATCGGCCCAGGCAGAATAAACATCACTGTTTGGCTGACAAACGGCGTGAAGAAAGTCTTCCAGGATTGCTGCGTCTCACCACCGGCAAACGGCATCGACGTTTCAGGTATCAAGATCGACGGCATGCCAGACCAGATCATTGTTGACTCAGAGTCAACACTCAAACTTACACTCACCGAAGGTTACGGTGTCCAGTCAGATGGACCACCGCCAGAATTCGGAATGGGCCCGCAGGACTTCAAGGAATGCAACGACGCATTCGTTTATGTCTGGCAGGATCGTGGCGTCATGGATCCAATCGACAAGCTCTTTGCAGGAGCAGGCGATGGATATGTTACAAAGCCACCACAGTCATCAGACTACACAGCCACATACAGCGGATATGATGCAGCAGATGACCTAAATGACGACGGAGCAATCTCCTTCGACCAGTACGAAACCGAAATCATGGGCAAGTATGACATCGCAGCCTCAACCTGGGAAGGCGGCGTCATCGACGCACGCACGTTCCACAGGAATGGTGGCGTCTACATGTTCAAACTCGACAATGCCGCCAGACCAACAACGGTTGGCATTGACTTTGGTGCAAAGGGTCCAATCGTAACACCAGACCACGTTATCGCTGACGATGAAATGCTTGACATCACTGTAACAGCTTACAAATATGGTGACGATAGCAACGACAGGTCCTTCAGACCGTTCTGGGGTGGTAGAGATAACAACGATACCAATACGTTCAGCCACGAAGTTTACCTTGCTGGCCAGGCAGCAGCCTCGGTTGAAGCAAAGGACGACTTCTCGGCAACATTGACACCAAACCTTCTCACAGCCGGTGTCCAGTCAGAACTCGTTGACCCAACCAAGCCACTTATGTTCACACTCAAGGATGCAAACCAGCAGCCAGTCGATCTCACTGTCGGTATTCCAGACAGCAAGGGCGACACACTGGTAAAAATAGATCCGATGTGGATGCACCTGTTCAAAGACCCGCACCCAGATGATCAGTACTACTATAAGGGACAGGTTCTCCCGCAGTACTACTGGCTCCGTACGGACCTTCACAACGATGACTACTCAGCAATTGGCAACAAGCGCCTTTACAGCTGGGCAAGAAATCCGTTCATGCCAATCAGATTTAGCTATAATGCAAAAGAAGGACAGTACACATTCGCCGGATTTGTCGCAAACGACAAGGGCGAGTTCACAGTCCACATCTACTCACCAGACAGAAAGCACAAAGCAGTTGTGCCAGTAAAGGTCGAACTTCCAATCGTCTCATACGAACTTCAGACGATTGATCTCTCCAACAATGCTTCATCGACAACGTTCTCTGTGCCAGGTAATGCTGGAGACCCAGATTTCGTCATGACAGCACCTGACATGAGAAGATACGATATTCTTATAACAATGAAAACAGCTGAGGGTCAGCTCATTCAGGGCCTTGCCCAGAGCACATCGGTTTGTGAAGGTGGCGGTGGAATGTATGCAAGATGGACGCCGTTCTTCACACGTGAAGCACATTATGATTGGGTGTCTAATCCATCAACAACCTATGGCAACTATCTGAGGATGACTGGACAGAGAACCGAGACCAACTACTGGCTCACAGGTGCAGTCGGTGGACGTTCTTACCAGCAGTTTGACTTCGACTTGTTCAATAACGGTGTTCCAGGTGATGAGTATGGCGAAACGGTAACACCAGGTGCACAGTGGAGTGATAGCGGTATTAGACTTAACGGGAAAACCGGTGCCGCTTATGCAACCTACTACCCAACAGTTAACAGAATGTACCCGGATGGTACATACGCAAGATTCCAGGCCTGGGATGGTCCGTTCGATAAGCCATCAGCAGCACCGGAAGGTTATGGTTGCGGATGTATCTACAACAATGAGTACGAGAAGCTGTACATCTTTGGTGATCTTTCAAAAGACTACAGGCTTACATACAGAGATTCACTCAACATAAACAACAGAGGCCAGGGTGTCTTCCGTTATTGGGCTGATGATGCCTGTAAAGTTGGCGTCTTGGTCGGTGTCTCTGAATGGGGTCTCATGCCAGAGTTCTCGGATGTCTATGGTGGAACACAGCCATACACTGATCCGTACATGCCTCAGAGAACAATAACAAGATTCTCACACACAATGAGCGGAAGCAGCTATGTTGGTACAAATGATGGCGCATACTATCTCGACTGGGATGCAATGCCAAACAAACTGGTTGAAGTAAAGTATCCAAAAATCACAGTCAGATGGGGCGAAACAAACGAGGAAATCTCCAAGCAGTATCTTGACAAGGACAATTACGACCTTGCATACGGTATCGAAAACCATCTCGTCCTGGAAGTCTTCCCTGCAGATTCACGTGACCTCCCAATTCTTGCGGGTACAGCAGTTTCAATAGGCTACTTTGCAACATACGAACACCCATGGTCAGGCCCAAAACACGAAAGCTCAATCTTTGGCCACATCCTCTCATCACCAATCAACCCAAGGTCAAGAGTTGCGCAGGTTTACTTCACACCGACAGGAACCGGAAAGAACATGGCAAGCGTTGATCTGTGGAACAACCAGTATATGCAATTCCCACACGATCATGCCTACGAAGTTATCAACTTCGACATCATCATGAGCCTCCAGATCATTGCTGACACACCAGAAAACCTTAAAGTCGGCAAGCCTGGCAAGCTCGTTGTAACTGTTGTTGAAACAGCAAACAACCCGAACATGCCAAACATCGTCCCAGGCGCAACCGTACACATTAAGGGCGCTGGCGTAGAAGCAGAGAAGAAGACCGACAAAGACGGCAAGGCAGAGTTCATGATCACTCCAACAGAACGCGGCAGAATCGTAATCACCGCCTCATACGAGTCCATGAAAGACACCTACGATGTCGTGTATGTTGAATCCTACGTAGCACCACCGATGCTCGACGTCTCACCGGTCTCACCAGTTATCGCATCTGACTCAATCACAATCGATGGACGCACAAACGAAGGCTGCAGAGTAACAGTGAATGGCAGACCGGCAACAGTTGATGAAAAGGGTCAGTTCAAGGCAACCGTCAAGCTCAACGCAGGTATGAACAATATCGTTATCGTTGCAACCAATGCTCTTGGTCAGTCAGTGACCAAGGTTGTAAGGGTTGAGTCCAAGACAACGCCGTCAGGCATCATCATCGACAAGCTTGGTGACTTTGCAAACGTTAAGCAGATCAGAATCAGAGGTCATGTCGAACCAAGCACAAAGGTCGAAGTGACCAACACAACAAACGGCGCATCAGGAGCAGTTTCAGTTGTAAATGACGTCTTTGTCTGTGACATTGACGTTGCCCCGGGTGCAAACACATTCGAAGTCAAGGCAACCGACAAGGTTGGCCAGGTCAGCACAGCAAAGACAGACGTCTACGTCTGGACAACAAAATCTGTCAAGATTCAGCTTGGCTCAAAGGTAGCTGTTGTTGACGGCATCCCGATGTCGATGGCTGCAGCACCGGTAGTGACAGGTGGCAACGGATTCGTTCCTCTTGCCGATCTTGTTTCAATGCTCATCCCAGGAACAGCACAGCCAGTGACAGCAGGAAACACCGTAACAGTCAGCTTTGGTACCCACACTCTCACTCTCACTCTCAACCAGACAACAGCAATGCTCGATACCGCACCGATGGCTCTCAAGGCAGCACCGTACGCAGCAAACGGAATCGTTATGTTCCCGATCAACAATCTCAATCTCCTCACCGGTAACGACGCAAATGTTACTGTTGAAGTTCTCAACGATGCAGCCAGCAAGACAATCACAATTACAAGGCGCTGGTAAGTAACTTAATCAACTTTGCCTGCCAGAGGTTAGACCCTTTGGCAGGCCGGAAAAACACAAGGATTTATATAAACATAATGTCGATTCATCGTCGGAGTTGGAAAAAGGATAAGCCCGAAAGGGCAACCGCAGGAACAATGGCTCTGGGTAACTTAGGCCTGATCCGAAGGAGAGGTTTGATGAAGAGAATAATTTCTGTAATGGTTGCAGCTATCATGATCTTTGGTGTGTTTGCCGGATCAATAACAGCAAACGCAGCGACTAATATCGCATCACCGGAGAATCAGCATGCCACATTCATAGCAAATAGATGGCATGCCGTTGGTAATGACAAGTACGGCGATCCGCTCACCGGCGACAGGGAATTCCCTTGGCAGAGTCCGGGCGAGTCCATCAGCAACTACTGGGGCCGCTCAAACTACAAAATGCCAAACGCCCTGACCGCCAGGAACAAGTCCACAGGTTTCGCAAGTGCTGTGACATCCAATAACTCAAGGCTGTCAACATCACCGATGCTCTGGACAGAAGTCTGGCTTACCGTCATCGCTGACAATGGCAACTCAAAATTTATAACTGATGAGGGCGGAGACTACGTCAACATCGGTAGATGGTATGTAGTAATGGACACAACGGGCCAGGTTTGGTTTGACCCTGATGGACGCTTCCATGACAGCCGCTACCTTCCGTCAGCTGACCCTTCCTCACCAGCATACGCATATGGCGTAAGCGGCGGAAACGGAACAACATACTCAGCAGATGGAACCGCATACGGCTCATGCCTCTCAAACCCACTTGCAAAGGTTGACCCCTTCGAAGGCAACAACACACAGGGTCCATACGCATTCTCACCAAAGGACTCCGACGGAAATGATAACCCATTCTATGTAGAACCTCTCTACTTCTGGGTTAGACCGACGATGACCAACGAAGTGAACTCGGCAGAAGGCAACACCACCTGCAACGCTTACATCAACCACACCCTCAAGGGCGAATCAAGAGTTTTCCAGCTCGGTATCGCTTCAAGACCAGACTACTATGCAATTGGCAGAACAAGCCCACTTGGCAATGTATCAGACGGTATTGTAAGATCTGGCGAATGGGATGAAGGCGTAAGCATTGTTTCGTTTATGCCTGACGAGATGTGGATTGACTCTCCACTTCCAGCGCCATGGGGTACCGGTGGAGTATCAAACGGTTTCACAGCCGGTGACTTCATGTACCGCGACAGAACCGTTGGCCCGGCAACAGTACAGCCAAACGATGTAAGACTCACAAACATCGTCGTAGGCATTCCACCAAACACAACAATGTATGTTGCAGGAACCATAGTTTTGGCTGGCGATCTCGATGTCGGCGTTCCACTTTACAACTTCCCCGCAGGATTTGTTTATGCCAAAAGGGGTGGAGCCGCAAAGACAAAAATGACATACTCGGTAAATGCAAGAGCAATCCACCAGCCAATGGGCGAAGGTTATTGGTCTGACATCTCACCAACCGGAATGTCTTTTGTTGCCGCTGACGACGTGTCAAAAATGAGCGTCGGTGCAGCAGTCAGAATCGGACCAAACCGCAACAACCAGTTCCAGACATGCAAGATTACAAACATCATTAACACTTCATCGTCAGCCTCATGGACTTACTGTGCTGGCTACGATCCGTATAACTGGTATGGCACCGGTGTAACAGGCTGGCTCTACTACTACTGGTATTGCAACGGATCGTTTAATATCGGTGATTATGTATGGATGGGTTCCCAGGAAATTGCTCGCGTAACAAACCTATATTACAACCTCTGGGGCTATTACCACATTCTGCAGATCAACAACAGCAATCCAATTGTTACATCGACATGGCCGTACCAAATTGGTAACAGAAATCCAACTCCGTACTATTACTGGAACAACATGTCAGCTCGCAAGGTTCAGAAGGGTATCGAACTGGACTGCGAACTCCAGTATGACTTCGAAGCAGGCGTAAAAATTGAAGTTGTTGGATTCTCACCAGGCGACCTCATCTACAAGCAGGTTGATACGTCAGCCAACGTCGTCATTGCCGGTGACACAAGATACACCGACACCGACGGCCACATGATTGACGGATACTCAATGGGTCAGGGTGCATGGGAAGACGATGCCCTCATTATGGCAGAAGTTTTCTTTGCAGATCCAAACGATCCAAGATATCAGAAGATGATCAAAAACAGCGACTGGAACAGGTCTGATTCTGACCCGGTCACTTCATCGACAACAAAAACCGTAGACACAGCCTATGGTCATTGCATGCCAACCTACGACCTCTCGGTTGAGTGTGATTTCTGGCAGGGCGAACGTGTTTGGGTTTACAACACAACAACGCAGCAGTGGGAAAGCACATGGAAAGGCATTGATCCAGCAGCAACTGCAACCGCTCTGAGATCACCAAATCCAGATGTTCAGCCACAGCATGAAAGAATTGCAAAATCGACAGTCCTAGACAAGAGCGGACAGCAGTTCTTCGTCCATACAACAACAATCCACAATGTCACGCCAGACTACAGAGAATACCTCGGACTCGAAATATTCCTTGACAACGGCTTTGACAACTCACTGAACTCAAACCCAGCATCTGAGAACCCAAGAGCACAGGATCTTTTTGACAACTACGTCAGGGGTGCAGTGTGCGAACCGTACATGGGCGCAACCGACAGAGGCATTGATCTTGACTTTGGTAGGCCTCTGACAACGCTCAACGGTTCACCGGATTCTCCAAAGTATTACGACATGGATGGTGGAGCAGCATACGGTTGCAACGAACCAATCTACTTTGATATCGACCTTAGCAACACCGTCTCAGTAAACGACAGACGTGCAACACCAATCATGATCACGGCAGGCGCAAACAATGCCGGAACGCCAGCATACTATCCATCAGGATCAACAGTTGCCCAGGGCGACGTTGACGTTGGTAGACCGCTGAGAACATTTGCAGCCACAATCAAGTACTTCGATTCCTATCACCCAATCTCAAGACTTCCGTCCGGCAAGTACGAGTACGGCGAGTCAATTTACTGGGACATCCCGGAACCACCAAGCTATCCAAACGGTTCAGGCGTTGTCAATGCCGCTGACCTCAGATACTCAGAAGTAAAGATCGGCCCAGTCGTTTATCACTGCGGCGAAAAGGTTGGCATTGGTGATGCATTCACATACCAGTATCCAGTCTACATGATCAGCCTTGGCAAAAACGGCGATTACAACTACATGGACTTCCCGGTTCTTCCGTTCCCGACCATGGATGTTGACATCCAGATAGACAAAACCCTCAAGGTTGAACAAACCTCACACATCAAAGTAACAGTCAACCCACCACCAAAACCAGGTGAGAGCATCTTTGTGGCACTTCGTGAAACAAAGATCAACGCAAAGCTTCCAATTGCAGAACAGCAGATCTACACTGCAAACGGTGGCCAGGCAGACAACTGGCTTGAGCCAAACTCAGCCTATACCTGTGACGGCACTATCACAAACACCCACTTTGACCACAACTACATGGGTTACTATTACTGGCCGTACTACTACTTCTACGGCGGAAACAACCACTTTGTAACTCTTCCATGGACATTCAAGTTCTATGGCATTGAATACACAACAATCAACGTTCAGATGGACGGCATCATCGGATTCGGCCCATCTGCAACACACACACAGATCCAGTATCCAGGTTGGTGGGAATCCTCATCATACTCATACGGCTACTACGGTGATGTCGGCAGAAGAATGAACCAGACCGGCGCACCAAGAGCAGCAGCCCTCAACTACTTCTGGAGACTGAACGAATGCTGCTGGGGTGATGCAATATGGCCAGCAACAGGTGAAACAGTTTATGTAATCACCTGGAAGGGTTCTTATGGTCCAGGACAGTACTACAGCCTTAACCCGCCATTCCCGGAAGACCTCAAAGCTCAGCTGATCCTCTTCTCAGATGGCAGAATTCTCATGCAGTACAAGAAGACAAATTGCCCGTCATACTTCTACGGTCAGTACATTGACGGTCAGTCAAATTCTTACCAGATCGGCATCTCGGCCGGTGACGGAACAAACTACACCGTCTACAATGACAACGGCACATGCGGCTGGGGTCCGGAAGGCAACGTCATGTTCACTCCTGTGACAATTCCGGCAAAGCCAGGCGTCCCACAGCTCAACATCGGCGAAGACACGAAGTTCATGAACGCTGACAACCCGCTTGCCGAATTCGAGTTCACTCCATACAGGGGAACCTGTCAGGAAGACGGCACAAGGTCACCAATTGAGATCAACCTCTACCGCAACTCCGGCGGATATGATGATCCTGTTCCAAGAAACCCGCCACCAAAGACATACATGACATACAGGGAACCATCATTCTCAATCCCATCACCAGATTGGAACGGAAAAGTCATCGCTGTTTACTCGGTCTTCGGCTATCTGCCAGGCGACTGGGTACTCATTGGCTATCCGTACAATATCGAGCGAAGGAAAGTTGTACAGGTTCATGTTGGAGATTCAGGCTCAACAACCGTTCAGTCCTACCACTCCTATGCCTCATCAACAAGCCTTATGACAAAAATCATTCCAATTGAAAGCGTCCAGAAGTTCATTGCAGGACAGACTGTAATTATTGGTGAAAATGTTGAAAGACACTCGCCATCTGGCCCATACATTCAGGAAACACACATCATTGCAACCGTTTACCAGGTTCCAAACCCGCCGGCAGCATACCAGTTGGTTACAACCACAATCACTCCGGGAAACAACGTAACATTCAGTGTTAACGACACAACTGGCTACAGCGTTGGCGATTACATCGGTTTCGGCCCATACCCGGACTGGTGGGATCAGTCACCAAAACGCGGCGTGGAAACGGCAAGGATTACTGCAATAACACCAACTTCGATCACTGTTAATACAATCCACACAACGCTTTACTACTACAACTACTACTACATCCATCAGGTCAACGCAATCGAAACACGCGACCCAATCAAGTTCGACCACTACGGACCAGGCGATGAGCCGGCAGGTTCTAACAGAACAAACAAGGGTTGCCTTGTTCTCAACACCGAATTCAGCCTTACCCTTGACCGCGGTCTCAACTTTGACCACGGCTTTGGCGAACCGGTTGTCGGACTTCTCTACTTCGATCCGTACTATTCAGACAACAAATGGAGCAGATTTGACAACGACATGTACGATGCAAGATCATTTGCAAATATGCTTGCTGCAGACGACATGTCACCGGATCTCGACAACAATTATGACTGCTATTTCCGTGGCAAATACAACATTGATCCGGAAGACATCAACATCGAAACCTACAGAAAGTGCATCAGAATAGGTCAGCTTGAACAGAGATTCCCGAACGTTCTTCTCAAGCTCTGGGATGCAGACAACCTCAATGATGTCAACGACCCGGCAGGAATTCCAATCTCAGTTCCGGCAGGTATTACAGGCGTCGACCAGACAATCATCGCAAACGTAAACGCTTCAGGTTGCGGTGTCGCATACCTTATGACAGTCGATGGCTTCCAGATTGCAAACCCACCACCAATCGGACCGGTCACGCACCGCTTCATTGTCCAGGTCAACACCGATGGCTCATACGAGTTCTGGAGATGGTACGAACCAGCTGCAGGAACACAGGTTTATGATGCCCTCGATCCAAACGACTGGCTTTACAGATGGCTCGATGACGATGATGACAGAATCATCAGCCCACCACTGCGTACCTCAATCCCAATGCACGACACCCAGTACGGCACAATGCTCATCGACAACGACTGCTCTCTTGGCGGCGGCGTGTGCGATCCTGTCAACTTTGGCAAGGCATGGCCATGCCTTGGTGATGTAACGTGGAACGACGCATACGGCAGATTCAACGGAACAGTCCAGGACAACAACAACAACTATCCAAACACTGGTACACAGCCGAACCCACCATACGCATGGGGTCGCATCAGCCACTTTGGCGTACCGTGTGCAATTGAAAGATGGGACTCAAGCGCAACCCGTAACCTCCAGACAGACGGCGGACAGATCATGTTCCCGCTCCTTCCGAAGACACAGGGCAAGATCGCAGTCAGAGTCTACACCTACAATGCAGTCTTCAACTACAACGTTGCAAACCTCGTCGGTTCAGACAAGGGAGTTTCCGGAACACCGAACCCAGGCCCATACTTCTGGCAGGACAACTCACTTGGCATCGACTACGCAGGCAAGATTGACATCGAAGTTCAGCCGGCAGACGCCGACGTAAACTTCATTGAAATGAGAATGGTTGATCACGCCCTGCAGAACTCAGAACTCAACTACACCGCAGGCATCAACCCACTCTACCCGATGAAGCCACCAGCACCACGCATTGCCAAGGACTACGACCCAATCGTTCGTGATTGGAAGCGTCAGGTCAGATCGTATCCAGGCGGACAGACCTACCCAGGTCTCCTCACCGGCAACATTGAAGGATTTGGTTGGAACGCATACCCGGCCATCTGGGACAAACAGTTTGTCAAACTTGGCACCGAGTTCTACCCACTTACCGATTACGGCCTCTACTTCATCCTTGCTGATGCAACCGGAAATCACATCGGCGTAGGCATACCGCAGACACCGGCACCGGCAAACTACAGAGACATGAACAGGGAACCGGAACTTTGCATCGATTACATCACAATCACCGGCCCATTCATGGTTCCAACATACTGGAACCCTGCAAACCTTAACTGCATCATTGGTACAAGGACAACCCCATCGTTTGAATACAACAACGTCAAGGGTCTTCCAATCTCATACGACTACTCAGGAAAGATCGAAGTAGACAACTTCAACTATCCGGCCTACTTCTCATTCTTCGGCGGCGACTTCACCAACAGGTGGAACCCGCTCTCAGTTGATGCATACACCTACTCAAAGACAAACTCATGGCTGAGAAAGTGGAGAGACCTGTACTACGGTAACTTCTGGTATGTCAACCAGACCTACCCGAACCCGAACCACCAGGCAGGTACACTTGATGGCGCAGCCATTTCGCCGAACCCGGTTGAAGACCAGCAGTCAGCAATCTGGGCATTCGATGGAATCATCCCAATAAGCTCCGGCGACATCAATATCGAAGTAAGACTTATGAACGGTGTGACCAAGAAGTACGAAGATTGCTGCGAGTCATCCGTCTCAGGCAGACTCAGAAACATTCCGGTTCACGGTCTCAAGATCGACGGTGCACCGCTCAACGTCACAGTTGACACAGACAACGTCTTTGACCTCACAGTCACAGAAGACACAGGCGTTGACATCCTCGACAACCACGAATGGAAGAACAAGGAATGTAACGATGCACTCGTCTTTGCATGGCAGGACAAGGGTGTTCTTGATCCATCATCAAAGCTCTACAAGGGCGTTCTTGATGGCTGGATCACTGTTCCACCGCAGTCATCAGCAGTAACAAAAGTCCAGTACGCATATGCAGCATCGGAAGACATCAACGGTGATGGCAAGATCTCATACATGGATGACGAGACCGAAATCCTCGGCACCTATGACAGGGCGACCAACACATGGCTTGGTGGATTCATTGATGCCAGAACATATCAGAGAAACGATGGCAAATACAGACTCGCACTCACCAAGGAATGGGGAGCAGCAGTCAAGGTTGTCGGCGTGGACATCTCGGGTCGCGATAGCCAGGGAAGACCTCTTCCAAGGAACATCACTGACCACATCATCGACAACACAGAAGAAACACCAGTTATTGTAACTGCCTACAAGTATGGCGACGATAACCAGGATCGCGGCTTCTCGCCGATGTATGACAAGGACACAAAGTACGACTACAGCCACGAAGTTTATCTTGCAGGCCAGGTTCAGATACCGGTCGAAGCGCAGAGAAACCTCAATGTGACATTCTCACCGGAACCACTTACAGCCGGTGTCGTGCCAGAACTCCTTGGCGATCCGCTAACCTTCACAGTTACAGACTACAATAGTAAACCGGTTGACCTCTCACTGGGCGTACCGGATGCAGTTGGAAACCGCACAGTAATTGACAGGGCTGTCTGGTACAACCTGTTCGTTGACCCGCATCCAGATGACAAGCTCTACTACGGCAAAAAGGCCGTTCTCCCACAGTACTACTGGATGAGGACTGACCTTCATAACCAGCAGACAAGAGTTGGCAACTACGGTTATAACAACTACAACTGGTTCAACAACTGGAACCCAATCCAGTTCCTTCCGAACTACACTGCCGGCTCATACGCATTCAAGGGCTTCATTGCAAACGACAAGGGTGATTTCGAAGTCTACGTCTACACTCCAGATCGCAAGAACTCAGGCGTGGTAAAAGTCAAAGTTGCCAACCCGAAGATCAAGTATGAGATCATGAACTTCAGTGATCCGAACAAGCAGATATTCGAAGTTCCAGGCAGCACAGATGATCCAGAATTCATTATGACCGGTTGCGACAATAGGGTTTACAAGATTGAAGTCACCTGCAGAAACGCCCAGGATGCACTCCTCAAGGGTGTTGCAAGATCAGTCTCAGTTTGTACCGGTGAAGGCAAGGACATCGCAAGATACACACCGGCAATCACCATTCCAAGGAATTTCTACAGAGGAAGCCTTAATCCTGTTTACATGGGCGTTGACCTCAATGGTGATGGCCAGTTCACACAGCTTTCGTCGACGACAATTGAATATGCAGCATTTGCTCCAATCTCGTCTAACGGAACAGTCTGGTATTACAACACCTACAACAGAAAGTTCAGTGATGGAACATATGCAACAGCACTCCTTTGGGCTGGTGGCGGATCATGGTATCCAGGTTATCAGGGCTATCTGTGGCCACAGACCTACGGTTATTCGAACTTCGAATCACCGATGAGAGGATTTGGACAGCAGAGCATCTACAACGACATCTATGATGGATCGTATATGTTTGCCGACATCACTCCAAACAACCAGATCAACTTCAGGGATGCACTCTCACTGGATGAAAATGGCAGAACCACATTCTACCTTTACGCAACTGATGCATTCAATCTCACAGGTCTTGTTGGCTACAACGAGTACACAAACACCCAGTACGCTTGCCCGGCAATCTACTTCACGCCAATGTTGAACAGGCCGTACAACCCGAATTATCTCCAATTCAGGTATGCAGCAGGTGGTTATAATGCCAACAGAGCATCCTACCCAGTCTTTGCAATGAACTGGGAAGCATGGCCAGACAATCAGGCAAAAATCAGGATTCCGGTTGTTCAGGTTCTTGACCCGGTCACACATGAAGAATGGCAGAAATCAGTATTCAATCCAGATGCCTATGATCTCACATACGGAATACGCAACCATCTTCTTGTGAGAGTTTCGCCGGCAGATACACGTGACCTCCCAATCAATGAAGAAGGCGTAATTGGTTACGCAACCTTCGACCCGGCTGGTTCACAGTTTGTTGTCCCAAGCCACGAAAGACAGATTTACGGCAGACTAGAGAAGGGCAAAACCGATCCGAACGTCAGGGAAACAAACATCTTTGTTGAACCGACAGGCACAGGCGTTGTAGTTGCAGGACTTCTCTTTGAAGAAATCTACAACAACTCCAGAGGTACACAGGGATTCCCATGGTGGCAGACAGCATTGGCAACTGCAGTCTTTGACGTAGTCAAGGGCATGGCAATCGTTCCAGAAGTACCAGAAAACCTCAAGACCGGCAGAGAAACATCCCTAACAGTCAAGGTGCTTATCGCTGGCGACTCCAAGGAACCGGTTGAAGGCGCAAAGGTAACCGTTGGTGGGATCGTGGCAGAACAGACAGGCACAACAAATGCCAAGGGTGAAGTAACATTCAAAGTCAAGCCAACAGATTCAGGCAGAATCAATATCGTTGCCATCCACGACAAGTACGGCAGATCATCATACCAGCTCGGTGTTGATGTTGAAATTGCAGCTCCGCTTCTCATCGTTGACCCAATCCCGTCATACACTAACAAGGACAACGTCATCGTCAAGGGCACAACAACCCCAGGCTCAACCGTCAAGATCGGCGGAAAGGCCGCAACAGTTGACAAAGATGGCAAGTTCACAGCAACAGTAGCTCTCACAGAAGGCTTCAACCAGTTCGACATCGACGCCTACAACCCGGCAGGCCTCTCCTCATCACTGACCCTGTCAATTGTAAGAGACACAGTTGTTCCAGAAATCATCTGTGACTCAAGCGCACCAGACACAAAGGTGTTCATCAATGATAACGGCAAAATTGTAATCTCTGGCCGTGTTGAACCGTACTCACAGGTCAAGGTCAATGGTCTCGATGCTGTAGTTGTCTACGACATCTGGACAGTTGAACTTCCAGTGACCGCACCAGGCGACTTGAAGGTAACAATCGAAGCGACAGACCCGGCAGGAAACACAAGCCCAGCCAAAGATTTCATTATCCCGGTCTGGGGCAAGACTGTCCTCTCCGCAACAATTGATCAGACAATCATCAGCTTAAACGGCAACCCAGGCAACCCGCTCCCAAGACCAGCGAAGGTGACAAACGGAATCGTTATGGTTCCTGCAAACCTGTTCACCTCACTGTTTGGAGAAGCCTCGCCGTCATCGTTTGACCCAACCACAAAAACAGCGACATTCACAATCGCTGGCAAGACCGTCACAGTGACCTCCGGCTCAACCGCTGTCACATTTGGCACTGACCAGCTCACAGTTGGAAACGCAGTTGTTGATGAGCTTGGCATCCCGATGCTCGATGCATCGTCGTTTGCCTCGATGTTTGGCCTGGACTATGTTTACAACCAGGCAACAGGACTGATCACGATCACAAGACTGTACAAGTAACTTAAAAGCTAAATTGGGTGTGGGGAAGGTCGACTTCCTCACACCCCGAGAAAAAAATGCACGATTTATAATTAGTTGAACTGTTTTATCGGCGATGTTTTAAAGGAATGCAGAAGTTTCAGGTGGCTACCCGATCTTTATACGGGTGGACTGTAAAAGGAGAGAACCAATGAAGAAACTACTGAGCTTGCTCGTGGTTACGGTGATGCTACTGGCAACAATTGGCGCCACAGCTTCAATCAAGTCGGTTTCGGCAGCTGCTGGCACAAAAGATGTCACAATGCTCGCTGTCAGATGGAATCTTGCCGGATATGACCGCTATGGCCGTCCGCTTCTTGACGGAAGGTACACAAACTATAGTGGTGTCAACGTCAACAAAACTACCGGTAGATTCGATTTCACCACAACTTTCCCGAACTACCCAACATGTGATTACACCTCAGG
>CAYYJO010000022.1:0-28011 GCA_964472265.1 uncultured Caldisericales bacterium
CGGCAAAACCGACCACCCCAAAGACCACTGCCACTATAACAAAACCAAAAACACAAACGCCGGCAAAAACCACTCAAAAACCGGCTCAAACCGTTGCAAAAACACCGGCTGAAACAAAGAAAACCGAGAAAAAAACAATTCTCAGCCAGGTTGATGAGTCAATCCCAATCGCAGCCCTGCCATCCAGACCTCCAGATGCCAATTACGGTATCCCTGAAAACTGGCCAATGGATTCACCGGTTTCAGCCCCATACGGCTACCTGCCCGAACGCGGAAGATTTCATGCTGGCGTTGATCTCGAAGCCCCACTTGGAACCCCGATTGAAGCAGCAGGTGCTGGAAAAATCATAAGAGCTGAATGGTACGCCGGTTACGGCATGTGCGTTGACATCGAGCATGCAAACGGCTACGTCACAAGATACGGCCACTTCTGCGAAATCTATGTGAAAAAAGGACAGTGGGTCTCGGCAGGCGACTGGATCGGAGCTTGCGGTTCAACAGGCAACTCAACCTGCCCACACCTTCATTTTGAGGTCTACAAAAACGGCAGCTCCACCGACCCTGAAAAAATCAGCTGGACGATGAGAAGAATGCCGCCAAAGGCATACTGAGATATATTAGTTTTTACCTATAAAATAATAATCTCAAATGTTTGTTAAGAGTTTCCTCTTTTAATGGCTTGCCATCCGGTAATAATTACTCCTTGAAAAGGAGGAGTCGTGAAAAGAAATGATTATTCCTGGGTAAGTTTATCCGCCATTATCGTTGCGTCCGTAACATTTGCTCTTGCAATTGCAGGCTCAGTTAAAAATGCTTTGGTTTGGGGCCAGTTCCCGCTGCTTCTGCTGATGATTTTTGCAACCGCAAAAACATTTTCATCCCTCAGGCTTGAAGGTCTGGTTGAAGGAAAAGTTTGGCTGTGGCTGTTCTTCGCAAGCATCTTCACCTTTGTCGGAAACGTTCTTTTTGCAACCGGAAACCTTATGAATCCGATTTCTATTCCGATCATAACCATCAGCTCTGGACTCATGTTTTGCGCTTATGGATGCTTCATCATCGGTCTGGTTTTGATGGGCAGATACGTCAGGTCAACTGACAAGAAGTCAAATCTTTTGATCCCAGTCCTAACCGTCATAGCCTTCTTTGCCGTTGCCGGGTTTTTCATGGTCAGGTCATTTGTTGGCTCTCAACTGGACGACGTCTTGAAAATAACATTTCTCGTCTACCTGCTTGCCGATGCGTTCCTTATTTTGGCCAACATAATAGTTGTGATGAGAACGATGGGTGGAACTCTTGGAAAAACCTATCTTATATTGGCTGTCGGGTGCCTTTCCCTTGTTGCCTATCAAATGACTTCGCTGTTCATCCTCTCGGCTAATGGAGACATCTTCAACAGCTGGATCCAGGTTCTCTTTGTCATCGCCCTCACCATTCTAGCAATCGGCGTTGATGCAAGATACCAGCTCCAGAAGAACCTCAGTCTGAACGTCAAGTAATTCCCACCCAACAATAACAAAAGCCCCCGAAAATTTCGGGGGCTTTTTATTTATGAAATCAGATTACCACTCAGCTTCAGGGACAATTCCAACATCACAATCGAGACCAAAACCCAGAGAGAGCTTGTGGTTGCCTGGCTCCTGAACTTCCTTCCACATGGCGTTGTTTTTGAGCGTTGGCCAGCCCTCGCCTATGTTTGGCTCTTCCTTGCGAAGGTAGGTGTCATTTCCGCCACGGTTGATGTAGATTCCGGCCGTCCATTCCTCGTAACGATAATTGTCTGGTATTGGGCCGGTTCTCTGCATGCAATAGCCACAGGTTGAGGAGGTCACAAAGTCATAGGTGTCGTCTCCGGCATAATCGATGTGAACGGCAATCGAGTTTGTGATGGCCGAACCAACAAGGATTCCACCGCTCTGACGCTCCATCTTTCCATCAGCCGTTGGCATCGGTTCGCCAAAGTAGTACTTGTCGTCACCCTTCTTGTCGATGAACCATGAGACTGAGAAATCATGGGCGCCACCCTGCGATATGGCTTTCCATACGGTATATGAGTCGTTGCCTGCATCATCAAGGAATGCCGTCAGACCCATGTGGGCAGTGCCTGACTGGACAAAGAAGCTGCCCTCGTAATGATCGTCGCCTTCACAGTCGTTTAGGATTCCGGTTCCGAACCAGTAGCCTGTCGCCTGGCCATAAACACCGCACTCGTACCAGTCGTTGCCCTTTAGATCCTGAAGGATTCCGGTTCCGCCACCCATTCCGTGGCCGTCGCCCATGTCCGAGCGTCTGCCCCAGCCAGCGCCCTGGACAAAACAGTAGTTTCTGTCATTGTCGTGTCCACCGACTCCTGGTGTGGTAAGGTTTTCCTTCGGGTTGCTCTTGCCGGTTTCACCAACGTATTTGTCGTCGCCTTCAGAATCCAGGAGGATTCCGCAACCACCCTGGAAACCAAAGCCCTGTGCACACATGAATGCGTAATAAGAGTCGTTTCCGCCTATGTTTACAAGCTGTCCGATGCCAAAACATGCAGCGCCCTGAGCCATGTTGCGTGCCTTGAAGGTGTCGTTGCCGCCTTCATCCCAGACCACGCCAACACCAAAGAAGCAGTGCCCCTGTGCATTGTCATAGGCGATGTATGAATCGTTGCCTGAATGATCCCAGAGGATGCCTGAACCGAGAATGCCAGAACCCTGTGAGCAGACATCATCTTTTGTCGATGTGTATCTGTCGTTTCCGGCCCAGTCCATCAGGATCGAAACCGGTCTTCTTGTTGTCCATGAAGCAGCGGCAGGTCCCGTGTAGGTGTCGTCGCCGACAAAGTCGATGATGCAGTAATAATCCTTGCCGTTGTAGACGTTGTTTTCATTCTTGCCGTTGAATGTGAATTTTCCAAACGGAAGCGTGAGTTCAAACTTCACACCTGAAATGTCTAGTTTTGCGCCTGGAATCGGCTGACCCTTTGCATCGTTTGCAGTCGAGAAATCTCTTGGATCATTGAGGAAATCCTTGACCTCGCACATCTTCACGAGCAGCGGTGCGGTTCCGTAGTAAAGGTTGTTGAAATCATAATCGGTGGCCATGTCAAACATGAGTTCTGCGTCATCTTGCGGCATGACACTGATGAGATACTTGTAGAACTCAGGGTCCTGATAGTCTCTGTCAGAGAGCTGGAGGTAACGGCCAACCTTTATGAGGTCTTCCCACCTGAACTGGGCAAGCTTTCTGAGCGCTCTCCTGTTGTACTTTGCTGTCCTGTCGATGTGGAGAAGAAGGTCTGCCATGAGTGACTGGACTTTCTTTGGAACTCCCCTGACAGCCTCGAAGTTTGCCTTCTTTATTGCTTCAAGGTCTGGCGGGAGTTCGAAGGTCACTTTGTCTTTTGCGTTGATAATGCTTACACCAACACCAAGGAGCTTGACGACTTCAAAGATCGGAACAAGGAGTCTGCCTTCCTTCGAGATGAACGGTTTTGGAATGGTGTATGATTTTCCATTGACAATGGCTTTATCTGAGCCAACAGTCAGCTCAATATTCTTTTTGTCGGTTATGATCGTGTATTTCTTTTTGCCGACTTCCCATTTTGTTTCGACTTTGACAAACGAAGGAACATATTTTGGCGAGACGAATAGGACGCCATCCAAAACCTGCCCTTTGATCGAATCGACAACGGCTCCATTGATAGTGATGTTGTCTGCTGTGATGACAATGTTTGTGTTGTTCTGGAAACCCCACTCGTTTTTGTACAGCTCATCAAAGGCTTTGGCAAGCGGAGCGCTTTGGTCAACATCCATAACAGGCATGTAGTTGGGGAAGGAAATTGTGAGGTAACCGGTTCTGACCTGGCCAAAGATGTTCATCTGATAGATACCATCTGGAAGGCTCCATGATGCTTTTGTGCCATAGAGAACCCTGCGTGCCCATCTTGGGAAGTAATATGGTTTCTCCCAGCATTCCTTGAAATGGGGTGCCAGTGCCACAGGTGCTGATCTTGCGCAGATGTTGTCGATGGTGTAGCGGGTGATGTGTGTGTCCTCGCGGGTAACATTCTGTTTTGCAAGAACATACTGGATCAAATCAGTGTTTTCATTCACTTCATTTGCGACGTCTGCTTCGACATCGCCCCAAAGTTTGTCATCGCCCCTTACGACGAAGGGGAGGCATAAAACCACGGCTACAAGCACAATAAGCAGTTTCCTCATCAAACCTCCAAAAATTGTTTGTGTACGAAAAAGATATTAGGACTTTGACAAAGCAAATGCAAACATTGAAAAAAAGCGGTCATCTCTGAATCGCACGAACAAGTGTTGCAAATTCTTGTAAAAATCGTTAACATTGCCACAAATGGAAGTAATTGTACCAAACCAGGATGAGTTGATTGCCTTGGGTAGATGGTGGGGTGAAAGCCTGACCGGAAACGAGGTCATAGCACTCTCAGGCCCTCTTGGAGCCGGCAAGACAACCTTTGTCAAAGGAATCGCAGCTGGTCTTGGAATCTCAGAAACAATCCTGAGTCCAACGTTTGTTCTCGTGTTTGAGTACTGTGGCAAGTTCAACCTCTTCCATTTTGACTGGTACAGGATAGACACACAAAAGGAAGTCGAGGAGCTTGGGTTCTGGGACTATATCGAAAAACCGGGCATAAAGATCATTGAGTGGCCGGAGAAATTCATAAAACTGGTGCCAAGTGACGCAAAATGGATAAAGATATCAATCGAGGGATCGGCCAGGAAAGTGACCTGGTGACATACATTCTTGACATCGGCGAATCCGACATCTGGTTCATCCAGGGCGTGCTCGACACAGACGACAACCTCTGTCTGATCGACAAGACCACAATGAACGGAAACCGAGGATCGATGAAGGTTCACCTTGACAAGAGGGTTGAAGTCCAATTTGTCGAACTCCTTGAAACACTGAAGGGATCGTGCGATTTCACCTATGCCCCTGCTTGAACCGAACTGGCACTTTCCAAAAGTCGCCGACATTCCAGTCGAACTTATAAAAAAACTTGGAATAAAGCTGGTTTTTATTGACGTAGACAATACCATTGCCCCCCGCGATTCAGATGATTTTGTAAAATCGGCAGTTGAATGGATCGAAACGATCAAAAAACTTGGCGTCACTTTTGCCTTCGTATCGAATGGAATGCCAAAGCGTGTTGTCAGGGCATGCAAAATACTGAAGATAAAAAATGTCTACCCAGGACTTAAACCGTTTCCGTTTTCCTGGTGGATCGGGTTGCTCAGGTTTGGGTGCAAGCCATCGAGAGCAATCATGATAGGCGACCAGCTTCCAACCGACATCCTTGGCGCCCATCTGGCCGGAATCAGGGCAATACTCGTCGATCCGGTCGATGCAAAATCAGATGTTAAGTGGACAAGGTTTACAAGAAGGTTCTTTGGTGACCGACGCAAAGCTTAAATATTGTGCCTGACGATTTTCCCTTCAACCATGTAGATCACGTCTTCAGCAATGTTTGTCGTCTGATCAGCCACTCGTTCAAGGTAACGGCTGATGCTGATTGCATTGATGAGGCAATCATACTTGTCCGGGTATTTTTTCATGAGGTTTGAAACGAGCTGGTAGACATATCTGTTGGTTTTGTCAATCTCTTCATCCGAGTTGCACACTTCTCTGGCGAGGTCGGCATCCATGTTTACAAGTGAATCAAGGCTCTTCCGAAGCATAACCCTTACCTTGTCCGCCATCTCGATGTAGTCGAATGGAATGTCACATCCTGGCGTCTCAAGGATGAAGTTGGCGATTCTGGCAAGGTTTACTGACAGGTCACCGATCCTCTCAAGGTCGTTGTTGATTTTCAGAACTGCAATTATGAATCTTAGGTCTACAGCAACCGGCTGGTGGAGGGCAAGAATCTTAAGGCACTCCTCTTCGATGTCGACTTCCATCTGGTCAATCTCGTCGTCCTTGTCGTGAATCTGTTTGGCCAAAACTGTGTCTCTTGCCAATAACGCCTTTATTGCCTGGCCGAGGCTGTCCTCAATCACACCCGAAAGCGTGAGGAGCATTTTTTTGAGTTTGTCGACTGCCTTTGCAAGATGCTGTGACATTAGCTGAACCTTCCCGTTATGTATTCTTCCGTCTTCTTGTTGCCTGGAAGCGTGAACACCCTTTCGGTTATGCCGTGTTCGATTAGCTTTCCTTCAAAGAAGAACGCCGTAAAATCAGAAACTCTTGCAGCCTGCTGCATGTTGTGGGTGACAATGATTATTGTGTAATCCTCGCTTAACTCGTCAATCAGATCTTCAATTCGCTGGGTGGCTTTGGGGTCAAGCGCTGAAGTTGGCTCATCCATCAAAACGATTTCAGGGTCAACAGCCAGCGCTCTTGCAATGCAAAGCCTCTGCTGCTGTCCGCCAGAAAGTGCGATTGCCGATTCGGAAAGCCTATCCTTGACCTCATCCCAGAGCGCCGATCTCCTCAGGCTCTGTTCAACAATTTCATCAAGCTCAGGCTTCTTGTGCTGTCCATGAATCTTTGGTCCGTAAGCCACATTTTCATAGATGGATTTTGGAAACGGGTTTGGTTTCTGGAACACCATTCCAACACGCTTCCTCAGACTTACAACATCCATTTCCTTGCCGTAGATGTCCTGTCCATCAAAAGTGATCAACCCTTCCACTTTTGTGTTGTCGATAAGGTCATTCATGCGATTAATTGTTCTCAGGAATGTGGACTTTCCGCAGCCTGACGGGCCAATGAAAGCGGTGACCTTTTTTTCAGGGATAATGACCGAGATGTCAAAAAGGGCCTGTTTGGCACCATAGAAAAAGTTGAGGTTCCTGGCTTCCACCTTTGTCTCAAGCTGTGATAACTCAGTGACTGTCGATCTTTTCACCATTTATACTTCTTTCTGAAATAAGTCCTCAAGACGATTGCGATAATGTTGACGCCAAAGACAATGATCAAAAGTACAAGTGCCGTTCCATACTGCATTGGTCTTGATTTTTCAAGGTTGACGCTTTGTGTGGAGAGAACAAACAGATGGTATGGGAGCGCCATGACCTGAGAGAAAATCGATGTCGGGAGTTTTGGCAAAAAGAAAGCTGAAACGGTCAGGAGTATTGGAGCAGTTTCGCCGGCTGCCCTTGAAATTGCCAGAATTGAACCGGTCATCATTCCAGGGATGGCGTATGGAAGAACATTTTTAGTGATGGTTTGCCATTTTGTCGCACCCAGAGCCAGCGACCCTTCACGCAGCGAATAAGGCACAGCCCTGAGCGACTCTTCACAGGCTACGATAATTGTTGGCAGGATCAGGCATGCAAGGGTGAGTGAACCGGCAAGAATCGACTTGCCAAAACCAAAGAATACAACAAACAAACCGAGGCCAAAAAGGCCAAAGACTATCGACGGGATTCCCGAAAGCGTCATTATCGAGGTTCTTATCCATCTGGTCAGGAGATTCCTCCTGGCATACTCCGAGAGGTAAATTGCCGTTGCCATCCCGAGCGGGAGCGCAATTATTATCGCCAAACCAACCAGGCAGAGCGTTCCAACGATTGCAGGGAGGATTCCGCCTGCCATGCCAGCCCTTGAAGGTGTGCCGGTAATGAATTCCCATGTGATTTTGTTTATGCCTTTGAAAACAATGTCCAAAACGATATAGCCAACCACAAAGACCATCAGATAGGCAAAAAACCTCATCACCCAGACAAAGGCGGCCTCTTTGGTTTTTCTATTCACGAATCTGCCCCTTCAGAAGTCTCTGGGAGAGCTGAACCAGCAGGAATGTAAACAGAAGGAGCACAACGCCAATTACAAACAACGCATTGTAGTGGGTGTCTCCAAATCTTACCTCACCCATCTCGGCAGCAATGGTTGCCGTCATGGTCCTCACGGTTGACAGGGGATTGGCTGTGAGAACCGGCGAGTTTCCACTGACCATCAGAACGGCCATAGTCTCTCCTATCACCCTTCCAACGCCAAGCAATATGCCTGAGAGGATGCCAGACATCGCTGCAGGAACGGTAACTTGCCAGGCTGTCTGAAGTTTTGTTGCACCCATTGCAAACGAGCCTTCACGGTATGAGAACGGAACAGATTTTATTGCGTCTTCTGCGAGGGTTATGATCGTCGGAAGAGCCATCAGCGCGAGGAGCAGGGAGGCAGTGAGCGCCGATGTGCCAGTGGAAAGCCCAAAAATGTTTTTTACGATCGGCGAAAGCACAACCAGGCCAAAGAAGCCCATTACGACAGATGGGATACCGGCAAGAAGCTCGATGAAAGGCTTAAGTATTTCACGTTCAAAAGGTCTCGAAAACTCTGAAATGTAGACGGCTGTTACCACTCCGAGAGGGACAGCGATAAGGATGGCCAAGAAAGTTACAAGGAGTGAGCCGCACAAAAGAGGCAGGATACCATATTCAGGGGTTCCAAAAGTCACAGGATTCCAGTTAGCGCTAAAGAGACTGAAAAAATTGGTTTTTGCAAAAAACGGAAAAGCTTCCTTGCCCAAAAACAAAAAGATGAGCAGGACGATGAGGATGGTGGTTGAGGCGGCCATCATGAGACCGAACTTTACGAATCCCTCTTTTTTCTGCCAGCCAAACCTCATCGCCGCTCTTCCCCCGTTTATTCCTTATTTACTTGAGTGGGATAAATCCCATTTCCTTCACAATTGCCTGTCCTGCATCACTCTTCATGAAGTCGAAGTAAGCTCTGATTGCGTCAGACTTCTTCTCTGCGACAGAGATTGTGTAGAGAGCCCTTGAGATCGGGTATTCGCCTGAGTGGATGGTTGACTCTGATGGCAGATATGCTGGCATGGTATTATCTTTTTTGACCTTGAGAATCTTGACCGATGCACCAGCTTCAGTTGCATAACCAAGGCCAGCGTATCCGATCGCCCACTTGTCGTTCTTTGTCTGCTCAATGATTGGCGATGTCGCTGCAAGGAACTGCGCATCTTTCCTATAGTCCTGCTTCTTCATGACATGTTCCTGGAAGAATGCGTAGGTGCCTGATGTGTTTTCTCTTGAGAGAACAACTATTGGTTGGTCTTCCCCTCCAAGGTCCTTCCAGCTTTTGTACTCGCCGGTATAGATCTTTGAAAGCTGGTCAATGGTCACCTCTTCAATCGGGTTTTCCGGGTTGATTACAACGGCTATTCCATCAAAAGCCACAGCGACATCTTCGAGTGTCAGACCCTTTGCCTTTGCGTCTTCACGCTCTTGATCCTTGAGGTCTCTTGATGAGTTGGCAAGGTCGGTTGTGCTCTCAAGAAGCTGGGTTATCCCAACGCCTGAACCGCCGCCATTGACCGTTATCTTCACTTCCGGATTTGCCTTCATGAAATCTTCAGCGAAAACTGATGTGAGTTGGAGCATTGTATCTGAACCCGTAATAACAATGCTGCCTTGTAGGGTTGGATTGTTATCGGTCTGAGTGTTGCCGGTCTGGTTGTTGCCGTCGTTTGTGGGCTGCTCACCGCATGCGCCGAGAGCCACCATCGAAACGATCATTGCTGCTGTCATAAGTACTGCCGTTATTTTCTTCATTTGTATCTCCTTATTGGTTTACGCCAACAAAGTAACTTTCAACTGTTAGGCAATTGTGAGGATTCCAAAATCGGAAGGGTGATCGTAAAAGTGCTTCCTATTCCTAGATCACTCACAACCGAGACCTTGCCATTGTGAGCCTGGACGATGTGTTTGACAATTGCCAGGCCAAGGCCTGTTCCACCGTTTGAACGGTCGCGCCCTTTGTCAACCCTGTAGAATCTTTCAAAGAGTCTTGGCAGGTGGTGTTTTTCGATGCCCATTCCTTCGTCCCTTACGTTGATCTCGTACTCTTCACCAACAACGGCTCCAGTCACCCAGATGGTTTTGCCGGAATAACTGTAGTTGATTGCATTGTCAATCAGATTTGAGACTGCGTGTTCAATAAGGTTGAGGTTCATTTTGCACTTTGCAGATTTTACGTTTGCATCAATCTTTATGCCTTTCAGAGAGGCTTTGTCGCGCATGTAGGCGATTGAAAGCTCAACGGCTTTCTTTGGGTCAGCGTCGTCAAATTCAATTCTGCCTGCACTCTGGGCTTCCTCAATCTTCGAAAGCTCCATCAGGTCTTCAACTATTCCATTCAGGCGTGCCGCATGTTTTGCGATAATGCCGAGGAACTTCTCCAGGTCTTCAGGATTATCCTTTGCCCCGCCTTGAAGCGTTTCGATGAAGCCCTTGATTGAAGTAATCGGAGTTCGCAGTTCATGGCTCACGTTTGAGACAAACTCTTTCCTGATGTTTTCAAGGTGGCGCAGTTTTGTGATGTCGGCAAGAACAATGATCACACCTGCCAATGAACCATCGGATTCTTTCAGTGGGTTGCCGGTTAGCTTGACGACCCTTTCGTCCTGACCAAGCAAAATTATTTCACTCTCCTCAAGATTCCCTGATTCAAGCGCTTTTTTTATGAACCCAAGCAGACCCACATCTCTCGTTGCCTCCTGCATCAGTCTGCCACGCATCGTTTTAACATCAATGCCGAGGAGTTGGCAGGCAAAGTGGTTCATGCCAATCAACCTCTCATCAAGCCCAACCGCCATTACCCCTTCGGTCATGCTCTCGAGAACGCCGTCAAGCATGTTTCTTTGGGCATCGAGACTGTTCATGACTGTCCTGATCTTCTGCGCCGTCTCGTTCATACCGTTGGCAATTTCCGAAAACTCAAGCGTGCTTGAAGGTTTTATTTTGTAATCAAAGTTGCCTTGGCCAAACTCGTTGAGTCCTCTTCTGAGTCCGAGCAAAGGGATCGTTACGCCACGGGAAACAAGCACTGTCGCCAGTCCGGCAATGATTATCGATGCAAGGAGAGAGATGAGCAACAAGCCAACGAGCTTTGCATTGGCTTCTATCGTCTTGGGCGAAGGCATCGAAACGATCAGGGCTGCAACCAGTTCCATATCATCCATTACCGGTGTGGAGCACACCAGACTTGTTTGTTCGTCGAAAAGCTTCAGTTCGGCCGTCACCGGTTTTGCCTGAAGAAGTCTGTATTTCTGGAGCTTGTCGGAGATAGCCGGAAGGTCTTCTGAAACGGAATCGGCGATTATGTCACCATTTGTTGCAGTGAGCGTGATTCTGACCGAGTTGGCTGAAGCCAGCTTCTCAATGGTTTTGCCAACATCCTTTGAACTGGCGAAATAGGATTTCACCACCTCTGGCTCGATAGCCCCTGATTTTGTCAAAATGGACTGCCTGGCAGAATCCATAAAAAGCGATGTCGTTTGCGTTGCCGTTAGTATCGTCTGGATGGCAAGCAAAACTACGGCTATCAAAAGAAACGATAAAAAAAGCTTCCAAAAAATTCTTGTCTTTCTCACGATTCCTTAAACCTGTACCCCACGCCTCTCACCGTTTCAATCATTTCGCCGGATTCGCCAAGCTTTTTCCTCAGTCCAACGATGCAAACATCCACGGATCGGTCTGTAACCGGATAGTCTTCACCATGTATTGAATCAATAATTTGATATCTTGTAAAGACCCATCCGGCATGTCTTACGAAATGGTGCAAAACATCAAACTCCATGGCAGTAAGCCTGACCTCTTTCCCATTCACCCGTACTGATCGCCTTATTGGGTCAATCTCGATATCGCCAGCGTTTATCCTGTCGCTCTCTGAAGCCGGATTCCTTCGCAGAACCGTCTTGACTCTCGCAACAAGAATCTTTGGGCTGAAGGGCTTTGTGATGTAGTCGTCGGCCCCCATTTCAAGACCCTTGATCACATCGCGTTCGTCGCCCTTTGCTGTTACCATGATGATTGGAATTTTGGCCAGATCGGGGTTATTCTTCATCGTTTTGCAAAACGTCAAGCCGTCCATCCCTGGGAGCATCAAATCAAGAACAACAAGCGACGGTTTCTCTGCCCTGATCTGCTTCAAACCCTCCTCGGAGGATTTTGCAAGACTGACTTCAAACCCTTCCTTTTTCAGGTTGTAGGCCTCAAGGATCGCTATGTCCTCATCATCTTCGATTACCAACACTTTTTCACTCATGCCAACAATTTAGTTCCCGATTGTTAGTCTAGCGTTAGTGGCTGGAAAATGGAACAGTAAATGAAAAACCCCTCCAATCAGGAGGGGTTTTATTGGTTGAGAATGATTTAGAGTGGTTTGCCGCTGAGCATTGCGAGCAAGGCACCTGCAGCAACAGCAGTGCCAATGACACCGGCCACGTTTGGTCCCATGGCGGCCATGATGAGGAAGTTGCCTGGGTCTTCTTTTTGGCCTTCAACCTGCACGGTTCTGGCAGACATTGGGACGGCTGAAACACCGGCTGCTCCAATCATAGGGTTGATCTTTCCGCCTGACAGCTTGTACATGAGCTTGCCAAGCAGAACTCCACCGGCTGCCGAGAAGCCGAAAGCGATGAAACCGAGGGCGATGATTGCCAGCGTTCTTGGCTGGAGGAATTCTGTTGCATTCATCGTAAAGCCGACAGACAGGCCAAGGAAGATGGTGACAATATTGACAAATTCGTTCTGAAGGGTTTTTGACAGGCGCTCAACCACTCCGCTCTCACGGATGAGGTTCCCGGCCATGAGGAGTCCGATAAGCGAGATTGCAGACGGAAGTATAATCGCACAAACAATGGTGCAGGCGATGGGAAAAATGATCTTTGTGGTTTGTGAAACAGGTTTGACCACATCCATTCTTACCCTTCGCTCCTGTGTGGTTGTCAAAGCCCTTATGACTGGAGGAAGAATCAGCGGAACCAGGGACATGTACGAATAGGCAGCCACAGCTATTGCGCCAAGGAGCTGGGGCGCCATCTTCTGGGCAAGGAATATGGCAGTGGGACCGTCAGCGCCTCCTATGATACCGATTGCAGCTGCATCTTTGATGCTGAACGAGAAATGGAAGATGGCTTCATTGGCCACACCGAAAACAGTGATGGCAAGGAACATGGCGATAACAACACCGAACTGGGCTGCAGCTCCAAGCATGAATGTTATCGGTCTTGCAAGCAATGGCCCAAAGTCGGTCAAAGCTCCCAGACAGAAGAACATTATCACAGGCAGCAACTCGGTTTTTGTCAAAGTCGTGTAAATGACGTTGAGGAAACCTTCACTGCCACCAATCCACGTTGATGACATCGACAGGGGAACTGGCAAATTGACAAGGATGCATCCGGTTGCAATCGGCAGAAGCAGCAACGGTTCAAACTTGAACTTCAGCGCAAGCAGATAAAGGATCAATCCAATGGCGACCATGATTACCCTGCCCCAGAGATCGTATCCAGGTGGGTAAGCGCCGAATGCCGAGGCGTCTATTATGCCCTTGAAGCCTTCAATGACTGGGTTCATTTACGCCAACTTTATCAGGACGGCTCCGGTTGCGACAGTGTCGCCTTCCTTCACAAGAACGTCGGCAACAGTTGCCGGCTCATCAGCAAGAACTTCATTCTCCATCTTCATGGCCTCAATGACCATGAGAAGATCGCCTGTGGCAACTTTCTGACCTTTTGTGACTGGAACCTTGAGTATCTTTCCAGGAATAGGTGCCATGACGTCCTTGCCGGCCATCTTTGCCTGTGGAGGCGGTGTTGGCGCTGCTGCAACTGGCGTGCCGGTTGTTACAGGAGCCGATTTTGGCATCTCAAACACTCTGGCTACCTGCGGTGTTCCGCCGATTTCCTCGACTTCGACATCATACTGCTTCCCATTGACTGTGATTTTGAATTTTCTCATCTCTCGTATCCTGCCTTCATGAATTTGTGGTCTTGTATTCTTTTACTGTGAACTCCGGCTTTGCCTGTCTTGATTTGCCAAGCGAGGCAACCGCTGCAGAAATGACTGCGATCACTTCCGAATCGTCAACTTCAACTTTCCTTTGTTCCATTGGTTTTTTCTCCCTGTCGGTAAGCCATTTGACAAGATAAATCAAGCCAGTGATGATGCCAAGAACTGTGAATACCGTCAGAAATGCGATGAATCCGACAATAAGGTCACCCATTATGTCCTTGTCGCTGACTTTGATGATAAAGTAGACAATAAGGAAAATGAGCATGATTATCATGGCAACCAGGGTCACCCAGTCAACAATGAACATTCTGCGTTTCTGTTTTGTCATAATGGCATGTTCCCGTGCTTCTTGTGTGGAAGCGATTCTTTTTTTGTTTTCAGCATGTGGAGCGCCTGGGCGAGGTATGGCCGAGTGAATTCCGGGTTGATCACTGCATCGACATACCCTCTTCTGGCAGCAACATACGGATTGCAGAAATTTTCTTCGTACTCATCAATTTTTTCTGCAGCAAGCGCATGTGGGTCGGCTGAGTTTTTCAGCTCTTCGCCAAACAGGAGCTGAACGGCTCCATCAGCGCCCATGACAGCAATTGAGGCCTGTGGCCACGCAAAGACCTGATCGGCTCCCATATCTCTCGAACACATTGCCAGATAAGCGCCGCCGTAGGCTTTTCTTAGAATGACTGTGATTTTTGGGACGGTTGCCTCGGCGTAGGCGTAGAGCATCTTTGCTCCATGCCTAATGATTCCGCCATGTTCCTGCGAAACGCCTGGCAGGAAGCCTGGAACATCCACGAGGTTTATGAGTGGGATATTGAAACAGTCGCAGGTTCTTATGAACTTTGACGACTTGTCCGAAGTGTCTATATCAAGGCATCCGGCAAGATGGTTCGGCTGGTTGGCAACGATGCCCACCGAGAAACCATCTATGCGAGCAAAGCCTGTGACGATATTCTTGGCAAATTCCGTCGCTACCTCAAAGAATTCGCCGTTGTCCGTAATTTCTTTGATTACTTTCCTGACATCGTATGATTTGTTCGGATCGACCGGCACCATATCAATGAGAGCTTCAGAGATGTTGTCGGGGTTTTCTGATTTCATCCGCTCAGGCTGCTGGCTACAGTTTTGCGGGAGATAGGTCAGGAGGTTTCTTACAGCTGCAAAGCATTCAGCCTCGTTACCGTGCCTGAATTGTGCCACCCCTGATTTGCCAGTGTGTGTTCTGGAACCGCCAAGCTTTTCCTTGTCGACTTCCTCGCCAGTGACAGATTTGATGATCTGCGGGCCAGTGATGAACATGTTTGAAATGCCATCGACCATGAAGATGAAGTCTGTGAGCGCAGGCGAGTATACCGCGCCGCCAGCCGACGGACCAAGGATGAGCGAGATTTGGGGGATAACGCCTGAATATATTGAGTTTCTGTAGAAGATTTTGCCATAACCGGAGAGAGCGTCGACGCCATCCTGGATTCTTGCGCCACCGCTGTCGTTGATTCCGATGACAGGAGCGCCTGACTTTGCAGCCATGTCCATGATTTTTGCTATCTTCCCGCCATGCATCTCTGAAAGCGATCCGCCCATGACCGAGAAATCCTGGGAGAAAACGAAGACCAGCCTGCCATTTATCGAGCCATATCCGGTTACGACACCTTCACCAGGCACATATTCACCTGGGTAGTGGTCGACCAGTCTGTCGGCAATGAGCGCATCGGTCTCAACAAACGATTGTGGATCGAGCAGCTGTCTTATTCTTTCTCTAGCTGCCAGTTTTCCCCTCTTGGCTTGTTTGGCCTGTGCCTCAACAGTGTCGTTTTTGGCAAGCTCAAGCCTGTCTTCATAGTCGGCTATCAAATCGTCTATGTTTTTCTGTCTCACAAAACTAAGGTTAACCTTGGGGTTGGGCAAGTCAACTTAGGAATGGCAAACACTTTTTCACATGTAAGCTGAAAATGTTAAAGCGTTTAACTCGAGGGCATACTCTGCATCGTTTACAATTGCCCCACTTTATTTCGTCATCCAAAGAGGCTAAGATTTGAGCATGAGACAAGAAGTCGCCGAATACCTCACGCTCGCATACAAGGGTGAACTGGCCATAAGGGAGGCCGACACAAAAAAGGTCGCCGCCTGGGCAAAAGACACAACAAAAACACTGGTTGACAGGCTCAAGGAACAGATGGGCGAACCGGACAAGCCAGTTTATACGGCAAACATCATCGGCCAGGTCAGGGAAAGAAAGCGTCCGACAAATATTCCCCCGATCATCTCCAAATTCATCACAAGCCTTGGCGGAACCTTCAACCAAAAAACATTTGACTGGACGCTGCCGGAGAAAATCGATTTCGAAAAAGGTCTGCTCGGTGCAAAGATATTGATGGAAAGGGCTTTTGAGTTCCACATGTTTCCAAAGGCGCTCTGGATCACTGGCGCCATAACATGTGGCTTGCTGGCAATCGTTAGCGGCATAGTTGTCTTCCTCAGACCATATGACTGGGCAAATATCGCAATCATGGCAGCTTTTGTTTTGCTGACTGCACTTTGCACATTCAAAGCGCTAAAGTACGAGAATTTTAAAAGTGTAGCAAAAATCGTTCATGATAGGGTGACCAGATCGAAATCAATCCCAGACTAGCAAGATCAGCTCTACAGAGGTCTGGTATAGGCGGATTCGATTATGTCATCAATCCATATTTTGGCTGCACTCATGCGTGCTCCTACTGCTACGCAAGATTCATGCTCAGGTTCAATCCAGCGCCAGCTTCATGGGGTGATTTTGTTGAGCCAAAGATAAACCTTCCCGATGTGCTTAGAAAAGAGGCACACAAAGCCAAGGGTAAAAAGATCATGTTCTCATCTGTAACCGACTGCTACCAACCGGTGGAAAGGGAGTTCCAGATCACAAGGGAGTGTCTGAAAATCCTTTCGGGGCAGGATTGCAGCATTTCAATACTCACAAAATCATCGCTTGCCATGAGGGATGCTGATCTTGTGGGCAATTTCAGGCAATTCACCTTTGGGATGTCGGCTTCGTTCCACGATGAGCGGACAAGGCTTCTGTTTGAAAAAGACTCATCAACCCTCGACCGGAAAGCCGAAACCTTGAAAACCATGAAGCACGCAGGCGCAAAAACGTGGGCTTTCATTTCACCGGTTCTTCCAGGCATCACGGACTTCAGGGCAATTCTCCAAAAACTGTCTGGTTTTGTCGACAGTGTTTCTTTTGAATCCTACAACCCATATCCAACAACTTTTGAAACAATGAAGAAAAGTCTTTCGGTTGCCGGCATCGACAGCACAAGGTTTTTCAAGCAGGCCAAAGACCCGTACTATTGGCAGGAAATGAAGATTCAGGCAGAGGAAGTTTGCGCTGATCTCGGGATTGAATTCAATGAATTCTATATCCATGTCGGGAGTTGACCGCTTTTTAAAGAAATGCTAGATTCATGGTCAAATGGCAGCCACACAAAATACGATGATCTGGGGTGCAGCCCCATCAACAACGTGCCTCAAACTCTGGGAGTACGTCTCTGACATCGGCAACCAGGATGTTTTGATCCTTGGCGTTGGCGATGGTCGCAATGTAAAATTTCTGGCTTCTCAAAACTTCAATGTTGTCTGTGTTGACTCAGACTCTCAGGCAATCTCGGAGCTTGAAAAATGGGCTACCGTTGAAGGGATCAATCTTAAAACGTACGTCAGTGATTATGATTCATGCGAGCTTTCGGGCCAGTTTGACATAGTCCTCTCGGTTGGAGCCATAAAAAACACAAACAAGGACAGTGTTAATAATCTTTTCTCAAAAATCATTGCAGCAACAAAACCAAACGGTTACAACGCCATCTCAGTGTTTATCGACAAACCTTTCATTGACATCGCCGACAGAAACGGGCTTTTCAATTCCGGTGATCTCATGTCAAAATACAGCAGCAACATGATTCTTTGGACAAACCAGGAGCTTTTCAAAGGCAACGGCAACGATCTGTACTGCGTCGACAGAATCATTGCAAAAATTCTGCCGTCCGGACACAAACTCAATCCAGATGATGTAAGCGGAGCGTTGAGTCTAATCTGAGTCGCTGAAGTTATAGATTTCGTTGCTTGATGGATTGCCACTGACTTTTATGGAATCTGAAATTTCCTGACCATCTGCTGGTTCACCAAACAGCGACACTATCACAAATACATTGCCAAGATCCTTGGCAATCACATCTATCTTTTCGGGTGACAGTTCGTTGACCTTGTGCTCCATGGTATTCATGAGGTCATTTTTCAGCTTGTTTGCAAGGGTTCCGTACTCCTTGTCGGATTTTGCGCTAACTGTTGCCTTGGCAAGAACTTTCATGTAGGCGAGTTTCTGAACGACCTGATATCTGAACTCATCCTCGCTTATGCCCCAGTTTGAGAGGAACGATTCTTTCGGCATTCCAGCCTTTTGGGCCTGATCAAACGTAGCTTTTATTTCATCATTTATCTCTGACTCGGTTGGCATCATGCCTGACTCAAAAGCGTGCTCAAGCATGAGGGCCTGCTCACGGACATTTATTTTTGCAATCTCAAGCGAGTCTACATTTGACTGGTTGCCGGTTTTCTCGATCCTCAGTTTTTCAATCTCCAAATCCCTGCCAGACATTGAGAAATTCTTTGTCACAACATACATCTGGTTGTAAGGGAGCTTGCAGACGCCAGAAAAACCCAACGAACCATCCTGGTTTGCATGGCTGGCGGGGTTATCGAGCATGGCCTCGATTTCTGGAACAATGGTTGCAAGGGTATCTGAGGCAATCTTTGGAATAACTCTCACCGACACAACCTTTGAGGCTTTAGACCCAATGCCATTGACCCAGCCAGATGGAAGGTTCAGCGAGATTGAACCAACCTTGCTTTCGGTCATTCCACCACAACCTATCGCAAACACACAAGCAAGAATCAGGATTTTCTTCATAGCCTTCATCATATCGCTTGAGATTTTCCGGTCAAGTGCTTATCATCTGAGCATGAAAAAAACATGGCTTGTTATCGTTGCAGTATTGCTTGCCTCGTGCGGTGTCACAAAGGTTGCAGCCACCTGGGACGATGTCTACAAGATGATCGATTCAGGCGAGCTTCAGTCAAAGATTGACAGAACCATCAACGAGGTTGGGTCTGAAACCCATCCTGCTTCAATGGTTGTGCTGCAGTACTTCGACTACTTCATGACCGGCGATGGCTCAAAAGCCTGGGAATTCATAAAGCCTGACTCACCGTACAGCAAGCTTATCGGTTCAACTGACAAACTCACCCAAAGCATAGAAGATGCAAAGAAAGATACTGATTACCATTCGGTTGCGATCAAAGGCATCTCCATCACAAAGAAAGATATCAATGGTCAAAGGACTGCAAGGGTTACTTTCTCTTTGAATGTAACCGATAGGGTTTCAATGAAACAATATGACAGCACTGGTACATATTATCTTTTGGAAGAAAATGGCAAATGGCTCATCAATGATGTTGAAAAATTGAGAGAATATAAATAATATCACTAATAATCAATTCATATATTTATAAGTTGCAATAAATAATCATAATATTGCTTTCAGTTACTTACTTATAGTTTTAGTATTTTATAACTGCTTTTTCTAACTAAGAGAAATATTTAGGGAGCATGAGAGTTCCAAAAAGAACCGGGATTTCAAACAATGTCGATTGTAGCTACTAAACCGATGAAATCAGCGTACTCGAAGATCCTTGATCGAGAAAAAATTCAACCACCATATAGGGGGAGATGAGCATGGTTTCCCCTGTATACCGAATAAAAACAGATATTTGATGAGTTTACCGTGTTGACCAGACAGATTTAGACTGGAACAACAAAAAAACGAAAACTGGTATTCGGGCACTGCAAAATTGCTAAATGCAACAGAAATATTGACAGAGACTGCATGGCAAAATGGTATTGACAAATTCTGCAATCAGGCAGGGCTGTAAACTTTTAACAAAAAATATGTTATGATATGATTTGAAAAATATCGTGTCCTCATAAGGAGGAATGATGCATAAATTTGCTGCCCTCTTATTGACGTTATCGGTCATCCTTTCACCATGCCCATTTTCAAACAAGGCGAGAGCAGACGCAAAACCCATTGTTATCAAGGGTTACAGCGGGAAGTTTGAAACCATGCTCACCCAACAGATGAGGGGATTGCTCGATTTTGACCTCAACATCGAACTTTTTGCAAACGAGGAGTCTGACCTGAACATGTTCACTCTCGATCAGCAAGGTTTCGACGTTACCCAGATCGATGTGGATGGCAAGAAAGTCCAACATTCGTTTGCAAGAGGCGACATTTGGCTCAACTATCCAAAGACCCTCACCAAAGGCACACACACGTTCAGGATTGCCTACAGATACCTTCTGTATGTGGATGATCCTGAGAAAATAGCACTCAACATGTTTGCCGACGGAAAGAGTTTTCACTGTTTTGCAGGCTGGTTCCCAATCATCAAAGGGTATGAATTTGATGAGCCGGTGAACTTCTCAATAGACATCAAGGTTCCTAACGATTACTTCGTTCTTGGCAGCTGGGTTCCACAGCAGTACAGGGACAAGCCAAAGTCAGATGGCAAGTACAAGCTTGTAAAAACATTCACAAACCCCTACAACGCAAACATCCTCGGCGGTTCATACGACGTAAACAGAAGCGGCGACGACAACATGAAGCTTTGGATCTATACACCCAAAGGCCAGCCAAACGATGCCGCCTACATTGCGCAGATTGGAAAACTGGCTAACGACTTCTATACTGACTGGTTCAAAACATCTGGCCACGGTGAGGTTTTGATCGCAGGCTTGAACGCTTTCGCAGGGGGGATGCAAACGTTCGACGGCGGATACTCGATCGACTCGCCATACCTCAACAGACTCAACTTCGCTCCTGACTTTCTCGCCCGAGAAATGGCCAGGGGATGGTGGGGTGGTCTTGTAACCAGCGACAAGGAAGCAGACAAGAGATTTTTTGAGGATTCAATGTCTGAGTTCTCCATGATCGAGTTCCTCAGGTGGTTTACCGATGAAGTGAGAATTCCTTCGGTTTTCGACCAGTATTACAAGGCCAGACTTGAGGCATTCTGGAAAAGCCATTTCCCGGACGAGTCGGCTTTGACTGACCCAAAAACTGCAGGCAATAATTTCCTTGTTTACGACAAGGCTCCGCTTGTGGCAAAATCGCTTATGGGCTTTATGGGGGATGAGAAGTTCGACAGCGGAATCAGAGCATTCATAGAAAAATTCAACAAAATAGCCAATCCCAACACACAAGCGCCAACATTGAGGGACTTTAAAGCCTCAATGGACGAATCGTTTGGCAAGCCAATCGACGAGTTCTGGAACATCTTCTTCGAAACAGGCAAGGTGCCGGTTCCAATTGTTGAGGTTGAAAAATCAGATGCCGAAACGATGCCGGTCAAAGAGGTGATGCACCTTCGCAATCTTGAAGAAACCGGTTTCCCAATCACTTACAGGATTTACAAGGTTGACGGCAAGTATGACGATTACATCTTCAAGGGCGAGACTGCCGATGTAAATATTGATGGTGGCTTTGCAGGTTTGATCAACACCAGCTTCGAAGGCATCATCCCAAAGCCAGGGGCTCTTGCATACACGATGGGTTCAGGCACAATCGCTTCAACACTCGCCTGGATGAAGCCAACCATCTTCTGCCTCAATTCGGACATGATGGACAGGGCCCAGAAATGGGCGATCCTCACCGGTCAAAAGGTTCAGACAAACAAGGTCGACATCTTCCCAAAAACACCGATCATCTGCGTTGGCGCTGAAGCAATTTCCTATTATGGCCTGAAAACCATGGCTCTGTTACCGATAAAGGCCACACCAAACCAGCTCGTCTGGCTGCAGGACGAAGTAGCGGGTCATTTCTCGATCACATTGCAGTTCCCGTGCAACGAGAATTACATGCTCCCAATGATTGCTGACAACGGAGACGGTGACCTTCCGGCAGATCTCTCCTGGACAGGCATGTTTGTAAGCCATGAAAACAAGATGGAGCTTGGCTTCAGAAACACCGAAATTGACGGGTTCACTCCACCAAGACTTCAGATGGTTGAGACAGGATGGGCAAGCGACACACAGAGCATTAATGACTGCAGGCTTGACCTCAATCTTCAAAACGCAATCGGATACAAGGCAGCCTACGACGGACTTGACATTGACAAGCTTGAGCTGGGGAAAACCGAGCGAAAAATCACAAGGCAGGCGTCATCACAAACCATCTACCTCGATCTTCAGAAACTGGCCAGCCTGTCAGTCGAAAAATCCGACAGATACCTTCTCCAAAAGTGTCCGCAACACTACGTCTACTCAGGCAAATCCAAAAACTGGCAGGGGCCGGCAGGATTGAAAGCGCCACAGTCGGTTGAAGGAAACAAAATCGAGATAGTTTGGGGCGATAATGTAAGATACATGTACAGGCTCGATGGTATCGGCACGACCAACTGGGAAAATGGCTCAGGCCTCCTTCTGACCGGGTTGACAGCCGACAAGCATAAGCTCAGGATAATCTTCTACAACGACGGCATCATGAGCCCTGTGAAAGAATTTGAGTTCACAAGCGGTGCCAAACCGCCAACACTTGTGCTCGAATCAAACAAAGTCCAGTGCAAGGACGGCAAGGTTGTAATAAAAGGAACGACCGACAAAGACGTAACCCTTGATCCACCTGGAACAGTCGATTCTGACGGCAGCTTTGAAATTGTTGTTGAAGCTCCAGAATGTCCAAAAACAATCACAGTCAAAGCAAAAAACAGGTTTGGGCTTGAGACGACCCAAACAGTCACGGTGACTGTCGGTAAAAATATTAAAATAACGATGAAGCTTGGATCAAACACTGCAACCGATGAAACTGGAACAACCTACAAACTCTCGGTTCCACCACAAAAAATCAAAGGCATGACATATGTCCCAATGAGATTCATCGGCGAAAGATTGGGCGCTCAGATACTTTGGGACAACAATCTCAAGAAAGTCACGTATATTCTTGGTAGCGTGAAAGTCGAAATAATTATCGGTAAAACCGAGGCAACCGTTAACGGCAAAACAGTCAAAATGCCTGGGCCACCCGTGGTTGTGTCTGGAAACACGCTCGTTCCGGTCAGGTTTGTTGCCGAAGCCCTCGGCGCAAAGGTCACATGGATAGGAGAAACCGAACAGATCATCGTTGAGTACCCGTAATTCTTGAGTTTTGCAATTTCTAAGGGATGAGGGTAGCCTCATCCCTTTATCATTTTATATTTTGGCAACAATCCCGTAAAACTTAAACGCTTTATATATGTATTATCTTTGTCAGGAGGCGTTATGAGGAGATTGCTCAAGGGATTGTCATGTTGTGTCATCATTTGTCTTGTCTTGCCAGTTCTCATGATATCGCCAGTTGCAGGAGAGACCAAGCCAATCGTCATGAATTCATACTCAGGGAACGTCGAGGTGAGATACGCTGGCTCCAACGGAGGGACAATTATATTCGACATTGAAATGGTTTTTGAGGCTACATCAGCTACAACAATTGATAAATTCACCATTACCACGCAGAGTTTGACAGCCCAAGATGTCCAGTATGACGGAAAATCTGTTCCATACATGGTCGAACCCTATTACATAAAATTCAATCCGATACAAGTAACCAAAGGAGTTCACAAGCTGAGGGCAAAATACAGGGCTGAGCTTGTGATCAATCAGCCGTCTGCCGCAAAACTCCAGCTTTTTGCAAACTACACCCACATGCACTGCTACCAGGCATGGTTTCCTGTTTTTGACGACTGCAGTTTCGCAAAAACAGTCAATTTTGATGTTGAAGTGGTCATCCCCAAGGACTGGTACATGGTTGGCGGATGGGTGCCGACAGAATATCGCACAAAACCCAAGTCTGATGGGAAATACAGACTCAAAAAAGGATACGACACCCCCTACATGTGCAAACTCGTTGCAGGTGATTATAACGTTTACATCGGTGGCAATGATAAATGTAAGGTTTGGACATACTCCCTGAAAACATCAAACAGTGATGCGCAATATTATGCCAATTTCGGTGACGGAATAATCAAATACCTTACTGAAACCTATGGCCAATGCGGGGAAGGCGGCTACATTCTTGCAGGGCAGACTGGCAGGGCTGGTAACGGTCAGTGGATTGATGGTGGCTTTGTGCAGGATCAAACATATTTTTTCAGACAATACAACACAGAAGACATCGCAACACACGACATCGCAAAAGCCTGGGTACAAAGCGTTCTAAAACCTGTGGATTCTGACCCTGACTCGACTGTTCTCGTGGATTCGCTTGCCCATTACTTCAAGACAGAATATTTCGAAAGGAAAATGTCTCAGGCTGATTATAAAACACTGATAAAAAAGTTGACCGACGAATTCTGGGTTCGACACACAACAAGCGATCCAGCACTCAGCAGTGCGGGTTGTGCCAACAACCAGTTTGTCGTGAGAACCAAAGGCTCACTTGTCTTCAGGGCTATGCGCGGACATTTGGGCAAAGACAGATTCACAGATGGAATGAAAAGTTTCTTTGCAAGATACAATTACCAAAATGAAAAAACACCCAGGCCAACCCTCTCCGATTTCAAATCAGTGATGGTCGAGGCAAACGGTGCACCAATAGATGAATTCTGGAACACATACTTTGAAAATGGCTCGGTGCCAATCCCGCAAGTTGATGTCTCAAGGCTGCTTTTTAACGGAAAGTACATCGAAAAGCTCAAGTGCAAAAATCTGGAGTCCACAACTTTCCCTGTTCAGCTCAAAGTCTTTGGTGTTGATGGAAAGTCGCAGGAGCTCACATTTGTCGGGGATTCACAGGAATTCACTTTTGACGGAGCAATTGCAGGTGTCGTCAATCTCTCGCAAGATGCACTCATACCAAAGCCTGGCATTGTCTACAACACTTTGGGGACAGGCACTATTTCATCTGCGTTGGCCTGGTCAAAACCCCAGATTGTCTGCCTTGATGGTGAAATGATGGAGAGGGCGCAAAAGTGGGCTGACCTTATCGGATCGAAAATAATCGATGTCCCGGATGTATCGTTGGCATCGCCAAGAATTCTTATCGGTGACAGTGCAATAGTGAAATATGCAGCCGAATCGATAAAGACGTTGCCGATAAAAAGCGATGGCAGAAGATTGACATGGCACACCGATTCAATCTCAGGCAATTTTTCAACCACCTGGGTCATACCTGATATAGAAAACTCGATGCTTCCAATAATCATCGATACAGGAACCGGAGATTTGCCAAAAGACCTTTCCTGGACAGGAATCTTTTTACAGGAAGACGGGCCTGTGACACTTGGCTACAGAAACCAGTCTGATGGTCAGATCAGTCCACCAAAACTGAAATACCTTGATGCAGGCTGGAGCGAGAAGTCACAGAAGGTTTATGACTGCAGGTTTGACCTGTCGCTGACCAACGCCGAGGGGTTCAGGCTGGCTTACAACGGATTTGAACCATCCACATTCAAATTCGGCAAGATTGAAAAGGAATTTGATAAATCCTCTGTTTCTGAAACCATCTATCTGGATTTGAAAGGTGACTCCACAATCGCACTCGAAAAAGCAGACAGGTTCACCTTGCAAACAATTTCCGAGAAATTGGAATACGACGGGAAGGCAAAAGATTTTGACAAGCCAGAAAATCTCACCGTTCCAAAAACCATAGCCAGTGACCAGGCAATGATAAAGTGGGACGGGCAGATGAAATACATGTACAGGCTTGACGGCAAGACCTCAAACGTGTGGGTCACCGGATCAACCATGCTTTTACAGGGATTGGGTGCAGGCATGCACAAACTTGAGATCGTTTTCTACAACGAAGGCATGCTGGGTTCAGTCCAGGAATTTTCAATTGAAGCTGGCGCAAAGCCACCGAAACTGGAGCTCATCGACAAAAAAGCTCTTTGTAAAAACGGTAAAATCATCGTCAAAGGCATAACCGACCCTGGTTGCACAATCGATCCTCCGGCTAATGTCAATCCTGATGGCACCTTTGAACTCACAGTCGCTGCCGCCAGTTGCCCAAAGACGATCAAGGTCACAGCCACAAACAAGCTCAGAGTATCTTCTTCGGCAACCCTTCCGGTCGTCAGATATGCGAAGGTCGAAATGAAGATCGGATCAAAAATGGCGGTCGATGAATCTGGCGCCACCTACACAATGCCTGTCCCGCCACAGATAATCAAAGGTTCGACCTACGTTCCTGTCAGGTTTATAGGGGAAAGGCTTGGTGCCCAGGTCATCTGGGACAGCTTCACAAAACAGGTCACATACAGCCTGGACGATACAACCGTGGAGATCATCATCGACAAAACCGAGGCCAGGGTTAATGGCCAGATTGTGAAGATGAGTGCCCCTGCATTGATCGTTGGCGGAAGCACTCTTGTTCCTGCCAGATTTGTTGCCGAAGCGCTCGGTGCATCAATCAAATACAACGCTCAAACTAAGGATGTTATTGTCGAGTATCCGAGATGATCACACCCAAGGGATCTTCACATTGGCAAACGTTGTGAGCATGCAGATTTGTCCCAGATGGTGGGCTTCGTGCTCCATAATATGGTGGAAAATCCATGAATAGGTTTTCTGTGCCCTCATGGAGTACGGCGTTTCCATGTCTTTTTCAAGATTTTCCGATAGCCAGGCAAGCGTTCTGCTCCTGACGATGCTTAAAACCTCCATGATCACTATCTTGGACTTGTCAGGAAACGACCATGTCGAGGTTTCAAAAGAGTTTTTTATGATCTTGTCATGAACCCAGTACGACTCGGTGCCTGCTATATGCGAAAGAATGATTCTCGGTTTGCTGTACCTTTCGGTTTTCGGGATCTGGCATGCCGGTTTGAAGTCCAGGAAATCCTCGGGGATAACCTCCAAAACCCGAAGCAGCCTCTCTCTTGTCCAGTCAAGCATCCTTATCACATCGGCGCCATTCATCACTCCTCCTCATCAAACAGAATTGTTGGCTGGAGCGATCCCTTTTCAATTGTCTCAACCAAAAGTTCCATCTGTCCATGATGCCAGGCGTCATGCTCGATCATCCAGAAATAAACAAATCCAGGCGTCATGTCAACGTCGGGCAACTTGTCATTTAGTTTGCCTTCGTAAGGTTCAAGCACTTTTATGAGCCTGTCCCTCGGTTCGTTGAGCGCCTTGGCTATATCTTCTGCTTTGGTCGATTTGAGTTTGGTGAAATCAGGTTTTTCATCTGACTTTATTACAGGATTGAGGAAATAAAGATACTCGCCTTCAAAAAGGTGTTCGATGATGCTTGCAAATCTTGACTTTGCCCATGCCACTATATCGTTGTCATCTTTGTTTGGAATGGTTTTTTCAAAATGTTTGGTCAGGAAATCGTTCAACATCAAACGTGAATTGATCGCAAGTTTCTTCGGTGTGTCCATCATTTCCTCCTAAACGTTCGGTACTTCCAGGCCAGCCATCAATGCCAGCATAACAATTTGTCCAACATGGTGTGCCTCATGCTCGGGTAAATGGTGGAACACCCATCCCATGTGAGTTCTTTTGTTAAACATTATGTCGTTTAATTCAACATTTTTTCTGTCTTCAAGCCAGTTTGTGGTACCTTTTCTCGTTTCATCAAGGAAATTCAAAACATGGCTTTTGGGCTTTCCTACAAATGTGAAATCCTGAATGTAGACAGTTCTGTTGTCGATGGCATGGAGCAAGTACATTTTTTCAGCCCAGGCGATATGTTCCAAGATTTTAGTCGGCGAAGAAAACGGCTGGCCAGACGAACTCTTTATAGGTTCATGAATAAAAGACGCAGGAAGAGCATCAAGAATTCTCCTGGTTCTGTACCTTGTCCATGAAAGCATTTCCAATGCGTGTTTCCCTAGCATCCTCTACCCGTTTTCTAGATATGAATCAATGATAGGGGTTTTGTTGCTGCTTGTCAAAAGTTAATGAATTCACAGTTTTCGGTTAATGCAAATGAAAACCCCCTCCATTACGGAGGGGGTTTGAAAGCAAGACTGGTTATCTCGACTCTTTGTGGTCGGTGTGTTTTCTGCAGTGTTTGCAGAACTTCTTGAGAGTGATCCTGTCTGGGTCATTCTTCTTATTCTTGATTGTCACGTAGTTGCGATTTTTGCACTCTGTGCAAGCCATGTCTATCTTTTCTCTCATGATTACTCCAGAATCTCAGTGACGACGCCTGCGCCGATGGTGCGTCCACCTTCACGG
>CAYYJO010000023.1:0-21678 GCA_964472265.1 uncultured Caldisericales bacterium
TGGAAGCCGGCTTCCATGTTTACATGGTTGAAAAATCTCCCGCAATCGGCGGTGTTATGGCGCAGCTCGACAAGACATTCCCAACCAACGACTGCTCCATGTGCATCCTGTCACCCAAGCTAGTCGCTTGCGGCAGAAACCAGAACATCGACATCATCCCGAACGCCGAGGTCTCAAAGATCACCGGCAGACCGGGTGATTTCAAGGCAACAGTCAAGGTACATCCAAGATTTGTTGACAGAACGCTTTGTACTGGCTGTGGAACCTGCATGGTCTACTGCCCGATCGAAAGAGAATCCGCATTCAACGAATCGCTTGTCAACAGAAAAGCAATCTACATTGAATTCCCGCAGGCCATCCCGCTGGTTGCCACAATCGACCGCGAAGCCTGCATCGGATGCCAGATGTGCGAGAACGTCTGCCTTGCCAAGGCTGTAAAGTATGACGACACCGAAACCGAGAAAACTCTGGACATCGGCTCTGTCATTCTTTGCCCTGGATTCGAGGAATTCGACCCGACCCTCAAGCAGGAATACGGCTACGGCAGATTCCCCAACGTACTAAGCTCGATCCAGTACGAGAGAATCCTCAATGCCTCAGGCCCATACCAAGGACACGTGCTCAGACCGTCAGATGGCAAGGTGCCAAAGAAGATTGCCTGGATTCAGTGCGTTGGCTCAAGGGATCCAAAGATCAACAAGCCCTATTGTTCAGGCGTGTGCTGCATGTACGCGACCAAAGAAGCCATCATGACCAGGGAACACGTTCCAGACATTGAATCAACCATCTTCATCATGGACATGAGGGCGGTTGGCAAGGGCTTCGAACAGTACTACAACAGAGCCAAAGGCGAGTGGGGAATCCGCTACATCAGAAACCGCATCGCAGAAGTCATGGAGGACCCGAACAGCCACAATGTCATCATCAGGTACGAGGACGAAGACGGCTCCGAAAAGACCGAGATGTTTGACCTCGTCATCCTGAGCGTCGGACTCCAGATTTCCGAATCAGTGAAAAAACTTGCCGACGATCTAGGACTCGACCTCACTGAAGACGGTTTTGCAAAGACCGACTACACCAACCCGCTCCAGACAAGCCGTCAGGGAATCTACGTTGCCGGCGTGTTTGAAGGCCCGAAGGACATTCCTGAAACCGTCGCCCAGGCAATTGGTGCAGCTGCAAAAGCCGGCGCCGACTGTGCGGAAGGCAGAAGAACAGCCCTTGTGGCAAAGGAATATCCGCCAGAAAAAGACGTTGCCGGTGAAGAGCCAAGGATTGGCGTCTTTGTCTGCCACTGCGGCATCAACATTGCAAACACGGTCGATGTTGTCGACGTGATGAACTACGCCAGGACACTTCCAAACGTCATCATTGCAGAGCACAACCTCTACACCTGCTCACAGGACACACAGAGCCTCATCTCCAAGATGATCAGGGAAAACAACCTCAACCGCGTGGTCATCGCCTCCTGTACCCCAAGGACTCACGAGCCGCTCTTCCAGGAAACCCTGAGAGAAACCGGCCTCAACCCGTACCTTGTCGAAATGGCCAACATCCGTGAACACTGCTCATGGATTCACCAGCAGTCTCCGGCAGAAGCCACCCAGAAAGCAAAAGACCTTGTCAGGGTTGCAATTGCAAAGACCAGAATGCTCCAACCGCTCAAGAGGGCATCGCTTCCGGTCACCCAGTCAGCCCTTGTCATCGGTGGCGGAGCTGCCGGACTCAATGCTGCGCTCGACATCGCAAAGAACGGCTTCCCGGTCACCGTCATCGAGAGAGATGAAAAACTCGGTGGAAACCTCAACCACTCCTACTACACAAACGAAGTGGGCGACATGCAGGCATACCTCAAGAGCCTGATTTTCGAGGTTGAGAGAAACAAAAACATCACCGTTCTCAAAAACACAGTTCTCTCAGACCTTTCAGGTTCGGTTGGAAACTTTGTTCCGGTCATCAAGAACACGAAGACCAACGAGAAAAAAGAACTCTCGGTCGGCTCAATCATCGTTGCAACCGGCGCCAACCAGCACAAGCCAAAAGAATACCTCTACGGCAAGAATCCAAAGGTCATCACCCAGATCGAGCTTGAGGAAAAGCTCATCAAAAAAGAACTTCCAAAAGACATCAAGACTGTGGTAATGATCCAGTGCGTAGGCTCAAGAAACGACGAACACCCCTACTGTTCAAGGATTTGCTGCTCAACGGCAATGGCAAACGCAAACCTTCTCAAGGAAGATTTCCCGAAAGCTGAAGTGTTTGTCCTTTACAGAGACGTCAGAACCTACGGTTTCAGGGAGCACTACTACAATAAAGCTCGCGAAAAGGGCGTTATCTTCTCAAGATGGGATCCTGAAAAACAGCCGGAAGTCATCGAAAAAGACGGCAAGCTGTTTGTCAGAACCCATGACCCTGTTCTTCATGGCTGGCTTGAGATTCCGGCAGATATGGTTGTTCTCTCGGCAGGCGTCGAAGCCAACCCGGACAACAAGGTTCTGTCGACATTCCTCAAGGTTCCGACCAACGACGAAGGCTTCTTCCTTGAAGCACACGTCAAACTCAGACCGGTCGACTTTGCAACGGAAGGCATCTTCCTTGCAGGCATGGCATATCACCCGAGGATGCTCGACGAGACAATCGCCCAGGCATCGGCTGCATCGGCAAGAGCGCTCACAATCATCAGCAAGGACACTCTCATGGCTGAAGCGGCAATCGCAACGGTCAATCCAGATGTCTGCGACGGTTGCAGAATTTGCATCCCGATGTGCCCATACCAGGCGCTCTCGCTTGAAATCATCGACAAGGAAACCGAACGCGGAAGGGTCAAGGTTGACGAGGCTCTGTGCAAGGGTTGCGGTGCCTGTGCCGGCGCCTGCCCATCCGGTGCCATGGAACAGTACGGATTCACAACAAAACAGCTTGTCAACATGGTTGATGCCGTGTTGGAGGAGGTGACTCTGTGAGTGAAGAGAGAAAACCGCTCATTGTAGTTCTTTCGTGCAACTGGTGCACTTACGCCGGCGCAGACCTTGCCGGTGTGTCAAGATTCCAGATGCCGGCAAACTTCAGGATGATCAGGACAATGTGTTCAGCCAGAATCGATCCTGAAATCGTCCTGAGAGCCTTCTCAAAGGGCGCCGACGGAGTCATCGTTGCAGGCTGCCACCCTGGTGACTGCCACTACATCTCCGGCAACTACAGGGAAAGGCGCAGAATCGCCCTCCTTGAAAGGATGATCAAACAGCTCGGAATCTCATCCAAGCGTTTCAGGCTTGAGTGGATCTCGGCCTCAGAAGGCCAGAAGTTCGCCGACACGATGAGAGAATTCTCAAAGGAAATCGACAAACTGGGCATCTCCCCGATCAGGAAAAAACTCATCGAGGCAAAGAACAAGAAGGAGGAAGCTCATGTCTGATAAAATTAGAATTGCTGTCAACAGATCTGCAACCTGCGACGGCTGCGACATGGCGTTGCTCGACATCGACTCACTCCTGCTCGACCTCTTCGGCATCGCCGATCTTGCATTCGGTCCGACATACATGGACGCAAAGTACAAAGACGTTGAAGCCATGCCAGACGGTTACATCACCGCCACCCTCGTTCACGGTTGCATGAGGGACGAGGAAAACGTCCACATGGTCAAGCTCCTCAGAAAGAAATCAGCCCTCATGGTTGCTTTCGGTGCCTGTGCCGCATTCGGTGGCATCCCGTCACTTGCCAACTCGGTCAAGGGCGGAATGAAGACCATCTGGGACACCGTTTATGGAGAAACAGCCTCAACCACAAACGAAAAAGGCGAACGCCCGAACTACGAGTGGAAGACCCCAAAGGGCAACATCCTCACCCTTCCAAAGGCAAACCCGAAGATCGTCAGGATGGACGAGATAGTCGATGTTGACTACTATCTTCCAGGCTGCCCGCCGTCAGTTCCGACCATCACAGCATTGATCATGGCTGTCCACGGCTTCGTAACAGCCGGTAAACCGCTTCCACCAAAAGGCACAATCATCGCCTCGGAGAAGTCGCTGTGCGATGAGTGCAAGAGGAAAAAATCAGACCGCTACAACATCAAGAAGATCAACAGACCACACATGGTTCCTCTTGACGAGGAAAAGTGCTTCCTTGACCAGGGCATCATCTGCTCAGGCATAGCAACAAGAGCCGGTTGTGGTGCACAGTGCACAAACATCGGCAACATGCCATGCAGAGGATGTTATGGCCCAACCGGTCACGTCATGGATCAGGGTCTCTCAACCCTCTCCGGTCTGGCCTCGGTTCTCGACTACAGAGATGACGAACTCAACCTGGAAGAGAACGAAGTCGACAAAATCGCAGCAATGGTTCCAGACCCGCTCGGAACATTCTACCGCTACAGCTTCGGTTCGGCCCTGGTCAACGAAGTTGTGGAAGATGTGGAGGAATAAAGATGGCAGAACCAATCATTTTTGACAAGACACACAAAGCTGAATCAAACCACCTGACAATCTCGCCGGTTTCAAGGCTCGACGGCCACGCAAAGATCGAAATCTTCCTCGATGACAAGGGAAATGTTGATGAAGCATATTTCCAGGTAGTCGAACTCAGGGGTTTCGAGGAATTCTGCAAAGGCAGACCAGTCGAAGAAATGCCAAGAATCGTAACCGCCCTGTGCGGCATCTGTCCGTGGGCACACCACCTCGCCTCATCCAAGGTTCTGGACATGATGTTTGATGCCGAACCACCAAAGACAGCCCACATGCTCAGGGAAGCTGCCTACGCCGCCCACATGATCCACTCACACATCCTCCACTTCTACGCCCTTGCAGCACCAGACTTTGTTCTTGGCCCAGGCGCACCTGTTGCCGAAAGAAACGTAATCGGTCTCATCGGCGCCGTCGGCGCCGATCTGGTCAAGGAAGTCCTCCACATGAGGGTTCTTGCCCAGAAGATTCAGGAAATCATCGGCGGAAGGGCAACCCACCCGGTGTTTGGCCTTCCTGGCGGAATCAGCAAGCCGATCACAAAGGCACAGCAGAAAGAAATCCTCGAGATTTCGAAAGATTTCATTGCCTTCTCAAAGAAAACAATTGACATCTTCAACCAGGTAGTGCTTGGAAACAAAGCATACGTCGACATAATCACAAACAAGGACCTGTACCAGTGCGACAGCTACCACATGGGCATGGTTGATGAAAAAAATCATGCAAACTTCTACTCCGGCAACATGAGAATCATGGATCAGACTGGCAAAGAAGTCGCAAATTTCCACGCAAAGGACTACCTCGACTACATAGGCGAGCAGGTTCTTCCGTGGAGCTATCTCAAGTTCCCGTACCTCAAAAAGGTTGGCTGGAACGGCATCACCGATGGCCCGAAGTCAGGCCTCGTAAGAGTCGCTCCGCTCTCAAGAATCAACGTCTCGGATGGAATGGCAACACCACTTGCCAACGCTGAGTGGGATCGCTTCATGAAGACGGTTGGCCCAAGACCGGTTCAGTTCTCTCTTGGCAACCATTGGGCAAGACTCATTGAACTCCTCTATGCCTCTGAAAGGCTTCAGGAACTGATGAATGATCCACAAATTCTCGATCCAAACGTCAGAACAATGCCAAAAACAAACAAGAAGTTCGGCATGGGTTCAATCGAAGCGCCACGCGGAACAATTGTTCACCACTACGAGTGCGACGACAACGGCTTTGTAACAAAGGCCAACATGATCGTTGCAACAGCCTTCAACCATGGAGCCATCTGCTTCGAAACCGCCAAAACCGCAAAGGCTTTCATCAAGAATGGCCAGGTTTCCGACGGCATCTTCAACCTCATCGAGATGGTCTTCAGGGCTTACGACCCTTGTTTCTCCTGCGCCACACACTCGCTCCCTGGTTCCATGCCGATGGAGATCGAGCTTAAGACCAAAGACGGCACAGTAGTTCAAACTCTTTCAAACAGGTAGGCATCCAGCTATCACAAGAGCCGCTGACAAAATCGGCGGCTCTTTTTTTATGAAGGTGAAATGTGAAAAAAGTTATTATTGGCCTTGGAAATCCGATACTCTCCGATGATCGCGTCGGTCTCCTGATTCTTGATGAACTCGAGAGAAGAAACACAAACCCGGACATTCATTTTGTCAGACTCAGTTCTGGCGGTATGACAATCGTTGACGCATCCGATGGTTATGATGAAGCAGTGCTGGTTGATTCCATATTTTCCGGTCAGTTCCCTGTCGGTTCACTGGCGATACTGACGCCTGAAAACTTCAAGGAAACCAGCCACGCCAGCAACGTCCACGACATCAACTTTGCCACAGCCATCAAGATGGGCGAGGAGATGGGCGTAAAGGTTCCAAAGGAATTCAGGATTTATGCCATAGAGGTCAAGGAAGTTCTGACTTTCGGTCTGGTGATGACAAGGGAAGTTGAAGAAAATTTACCGTCAATAATAGATGAGATAGCAAAGAGAGAAATTTTAAAATAAAATTAATGTCAGATGACTTCTGCAAATCCTTTTCCAACTTAAATAGTGACAATTAACTGACAAAACTATAATAAATAGTACACAATTTCCCTTAATCAGAATTATCCTTAAATAATCTACATATTTTTACTAATCGCAAATTTTTGGCTTCTTTTTGTTGGCAGAATCTAAATTTAAAAAGCTAAATAAAACTATGCAAAATAAACAAATTGTATAGTGACAAATAGGTGTCACACCCCTTATATACAATGTCGGACGTGAAAAATCTACCACAGATAGATACCATTGAAGAGATTGTTTATGGGAGGCTTTCGCCGGCTGTCGCAAGGTTTATGGTCGATGCTCTGGCAACTGACCCCATAGACGGCACGTTGTGCACGTCCATGGAAATGCTTGAGAGATTGAAAAACCAAAATCTTGCCCAGACGGTGAAGGGCAACCTGCTGGGTGATCATTGCAATCGTTGGGGAACGGTACATTTTTACCGTGGGGAAAGCTGGAACATCAGAACAAGACTTTCACAGAAAGACGGACTTGAATTCACGCTTGCCGTCTTTCTGCCTTCCGGCTCAAAAATCAACAGGCACAAATTCTTCCCTTCAACCTTCGATCTCAAACGTAGCCAGTGCAATCTCGGTCCGTTCATGACAAGGTACCAAAATGGCATCGCTGTCAACGCCATGTACACGACCCACAAGGTATACAATTTCCTGGCTCAGACCTTTTTCCATGACAACGGAAAAACCGTCTCAATCATTCACGAATCCTATGCTTCAAAGAATCCGTTCAGATATCTTTACACTCTTGAAGTGTTTTATCCGACAATTATTGACAACAATGGAGAGCTTTACCAGCCCAAATCACTGCCCGTCTCGTCTGCTGAGATGTCAAACACTCCGGAACACCCGGTTTTTAAGTTTGAAAACAATTCAAAAGTTTGCTGTCTTGCCGTCCCGCCAAAATCAAAGTGGGAATTCACGGTGATCGACGATTACCCAAAGAGCAAGAAAAGTCTGCCTCTTTCAAGAAAAGCCTCCATGATCGGCATCAATAACGAAGAAACCAATCTGGTTATGGACGTAACCGCACCACACACTTCTAGTCAGAAACGAGGTCCAACGCTGTCATTTGACAGTCACGGCTCCTGGCTCAGGTGAGAGGATAATTATCTCTTTTGAGAGCCGATTCTCAATCTTTTTTCCTGGAATTTTTTCGAGTGCTTTGGCATCAAGCCTTTCTCCGGTCTCCGAATCAATGGCAAACTCACCGATCCAATAGAATCTTCTGGCTTTCTGATATGGCGTGAACGTGATTGGCACTATCTCATGAATCTTGCCCATGTCAACAATCAGCTCGCACGAGTGTTCTTCAAAAGCCTTGAGTCCTACAGGATTTATTAACAGCTGAATTCTCCAGGCATCACCAAGTTTGGAGTTTCCGATGATTGATACGTTTGAACCCTTGATTTGCAGCTCCGGTTCAGTTTTTGTAATGATTGTAACAGTTTGTGTGGCTTCACGGTTGACAAGCCCAATATCCAAAATCCTTGGCCAAACCGGTGTTTCAGGTTTGACAACCGTTATTCCAAGCAGACCAATCCAGGTGTTTCCTTTGACAAATATCCTTTCGCCTGCGATCATCATTCCAGTACACTCATCGGCAATTTTCTGTGAGAACATCAGGAAACCGCTTGTTGAAAAGCCCTCGAGCAAACCATCATCCCAAAGCGCCAGGATCATGGAGTTGTAATATCCGAAACCCCTGATTTTTTTGCCAAACCTGTACTCACCAAATTCGGTTATGTATTTGAGATCAGGGTCGTAAACCTGGATGGACGACATTGGTTTTTCCTGGCTTCCAATGTACCAGATGGCGGTAAAGATGGATTTGCCGTCAGAAGTAACAAACAACGGGACTGCCTGAACGTCAAGCCTGGATCGGTCAAGCTTTTCCACCTGTTCGCCATCTTTTATCTTTTCAATGCGACCGTCGCTGGGATCGGTTGGAAAATAGAAGCTGTCATCGACGTTTATGCCATTGGCGCCATTAGAATTGACCACTGGTTTGAAATCACCCATGGAGAGATTTTTATCAAGATCAAACCGGAGTTTTTCTCCATCAACCGATTCTAGCATCAGAGTTCCGTTTTCAATGCCTTTGAAATTGTAGGTTGAGTAGTCCTTTTGAACGTAGTCCGTATGTGGCTTGGGTTTGTAGTCAGTTGTCTGCCATTTACCGTCCCAAAGATAAGGTTTGTCACCAAAGGAAACATAAACCTTGCCATCTTTTTCTTCATACCCATCAATTTTTGGTACACTCCAGGAAAGTCCGGCAGGCAACGTTCCGTACGGCTCAGGGAGCGAAATTGTTTCACCTTTTGAAGTTATCAGCTTTTCGCTGTCAACATAGTAATCATCGGCAGGCATGTACTTTACATCCAGCTTTTGAAGGGAAATCCTGACCGGCATCTGACTTTGCGGAAAAACAAGGGCATAGATGCTGGCAAAAACTACGAGACCAACAAGAATCCAGATCCATGCACGCTTCATATCAATCCTCCAAGGAAATACAAACAGGCACAAAGTGCAGCGTGAATGAGAATCATCAGGAACACCTTGTTCCCATTTGCACCGGCTTTGACAGCTACGATCCAGATGATCACATAGCGGTAAAACAGCATCAAAAGCGCAGGATAAAGCAGGAAAATGGCATCAAAGGCAGCCTTTGCCTGAAGTCCTGAGATTGGAAGCGATTTATAAAGTGGCCAGAACGCCATTTCATAAAGGAAACCAAAAACCGCCATGATGAGCGCCGGAACCTGCAAAATTGCCAGGTTTGAAAGCAGTTTTCTGAATCCGTCTGCACCAAGAACAATTGCGAAAGGGATGCAAAGGAGGAGAAATTGAGCGCTGACATTTGCCAGAAACGATTCAAGGATTTTGTCGCTTGTAAACAGCTGAACCGGAGAAACGCTTACGATGCTTGGATTGAGAGCATTTTTGAAGAGGAGGAGAAACGTGGCAAACAATAAGATGGCTGTCCAGCTGACCGATCCTATGATTGAAGGATTACTGTCCACCGCCTGCGAAGGCTTGACAAAGAGCAGCTTCAGCTGGTCAAGAACCGCCTTCATGATCCCCCAACGAAACGAACAAGTTTCGAGACGATGTCTGGCAAGAGATCAAGTCTGCCAACGGCAGCAAGGAGCGTGAAGCACGCAGCCATTCCTGCAAGCGTCCATCCCGCTGCGCTGGCAAAAGGATTGGCAATTGCAGCCTGTCCAGCGTTCTTCACAGCCACTCTCAGGCGATCGAGGAAATCATCCCTGAGCACCCCTTCAGGTCTGGCCATTCTCAGTCTGTTCTCAATCATCTCCAAGCCTCTTTCTCATCTTTTCCTTGGCAAGAAACACCCTGGATTTTACAGTTCCCTCAGGTATTCCCATAACTTTGGCTATATCGGAAACGCTCATGTCATCAAAATACATCAGTGTCACTGCCATTCTTTGATCAACAGGCAAATCAAGCAGAGCTTTTCTCACATCAATAACCTCTGCCGGCAAATCAGGCTCAAACCATTCCTCCTGGGGAAGATTCTGTCTGCTCCGCCTGTATTTGTCAATTGCAAGATTTTTTGCAATTCGAGCCACCCAGATTCTGAAGGGTATGTCAGGTTTTTTTGACTTTATGTGCACCCAGGCTCGCAGGAATGCCTCCGATGCTATATCGTCTGCCTCGTCACGGTTACGTGCAATAAAATAGGCGACACGTCCGATTGTGTCCTTGCATAATGAGGCAAGCATCATGAAAGCCTCTTCATCACCGGAGGCAGCGAGCCTGACAAGCTCATTTTCATCCAACACCTTCACCACCATCAGAGACGGTCAGGGTGCCGTTTTGGTTCAGAAGTCCACCGCAACCGCGTCATCGTCACCGGCTGTCATGTTTTCAAAGCGGGTGAACTGGCGCATGAATTTGAGTCTGATTGTGCCAACAGGTCCATTCCTTTGTTTTGCCAGGATCAAGTCGATGATGCCAAGCTGCCTGTCCTTTTCGGAGCCCGGCGGTGAGAGGAACATTACGACGTCTGCATCCTGTTCGATCGACCCCGATTCCCTCAAGTCCGAGAGAACAGGCTTATGATCCGTGCGCTGTTCAATGGTTCGTGAAAGCTGGGACTGGACGATGATAGGCACGCTCAATTCCCTTGCCAGAGCCTTGAGCGATCTTGTTATCTGCGAAACTTCCTGAACCCTGTTTTCAACCTTCATTTTTGTGTGCATGAGCTGCAGATAGTCAATGATGACAAGCGACAGGCCTTTTTCCATGGCGAGTTTTCTTGCTTTTGCCCTCAATTCAAGAGCTGAAAGCTCCGGGGTGTCGTCGACAAATATTGGTGCATTATAGAGTTCACCGATACAATGGCTGATCTTTGGCCAGGAGTCATCGCTTAAGGTTCCTCGCCTCATATCCTGCGCATTGACTCTGGCTTCCGAGGCCATCATGCGCTCAACAAGCGACTCTTTCGACATTTCAAGGCTGAAGATGGCAACCGGTTTTTTCTCCCGCAAAGCGATGTTGCAGGCAATGTTGAGTCCGAATGAGGATTTTCCAACTGATGGTCGGGCTGCCAAAATGATGAGGTCTGATTTTTGAAATCCAGCCGTCATCTTGTCCAGGTCGTAGTAACCGGTTGGAACGCCGGTTATTCCTGATTTATTTTTGTTTATCTCCTCGATTCGGTTGAAAACCGGTGAAAGCAACTCACGAACCTGAACAAAACCGGTTCTGGCGTTTGAGCTTGAGATTGAAAAGATTGCCTTCTCTGCCTCATCGAGCACCTCATCAGCGTTTGCGCCTTCCTCGTAGGCGAGTTTGGCGATGGTTCCACCGGTGTCTATGACCCTTCGCAGAACTGATTTTTCAACGACTATTTCGCTGTAATAGGCGATGTTTGCCGAAGTTGGAGTTGCTGCCGTGAGATCCATGAGATAGCTGGTTCCGCCTGCTTTTTCAAGCTGACCCGAATTCTTGAGCGCCTCAGTGACCGTGAGAAGATCGACAGGCTTACCTGACTCATATAAAACCATCATGGCTGAAAAAATTATGCGGTGCCTCGGTTCATAAAAATCGTCGCCAGCAATTGACGACTTGATCTTCACAAAACCGTCGGGGTCGACCAGCAACCCACCAAGAGTTGCCTGTTCGGCTTCAATTGAAAACGGAGGAATTCTTGTTTCCGGCATGTGACAGATGATAGCATCAAACCTTTGTTTTTGCAAAGCATGGAAGTTGAAATAAACAACAGATATTGGTACAACTATATCAGCATGGATTGGACTGCAAAATACTTCGATGATCTTTATGCCAGATTTTTCCTTGAGAATCTGGACGAAAAACGCACGTCTGAACAGGTGTCTTTAATCATTGGCAAAACCGGGCTTGAGAAAGGTTCTGCCGTTGCTGATCTTGGCTGCGGGCTGGGAAGGCATGCGCTTGAGTTTGCCAGAAGAGGACTTGAGGCAACAGGCTACGACTTCAACGAAACTTACATTCAGAAAGCCAGAGAAGCTGCAGAGCAAGAAAACCTTGAAAACGCCAGCTTTATCTGCCAGGATTCCAGAAAATTCAGCGAATCGTGCAGGTTTGATCTTGTGACCAACCTTTGGACGAGTTTTGGCTACTTCGACGATGCAACCAATGTAAAAATATTGAACCAGATTGCAAAATCCCTGAAACCAAACGGCCAGGTTGTTATCGACATAGAAAACCGGGAATACATAATCAGGCACTTCATCGTTGACCGGTACAAGGACAAGGAGGGCTTCCTCATCCTTGAGCGCAACCATTTTGACCCCGCGACGTCAGTCAACAGATGCCACCGGACATTCGTTCACCCGGATGGCACCAGAACCACCTATAACCGTGAAATAAGGCTGTTTACCCTAACCGAGATGTTGGTGATGGGGAAATCGGTTGGGATCGAATTTAACCAGGTTTATGGAGACTGGGACGGCAAGGCTTATGGCCTTGAGGTGCCCAGAATGATTCTTTTTGGCAGGTTGAAACAATGAAAAAATTGGCTTTTCTGATGGCGTTACTGATGTTTATCACTCCTATCTCGGGTTTTCAGAACTTTCTGGACAGGCATGGCATCTGGCTTGAAGACAACGAGTTCAGCTGGATAGGTCTTCAAAAGCTTTACGGAGCCTACACTTCCGGTTATGACAAGGAAGCCTCCGACTCATCATATCTGAACATCGACTTTGACCCGGACAGGGACAGCTACAAGCTCTACGATAACCGCTATCTGCCTGTTGAATTCACTTTCAGGGACGATTACGGCGTGAAGTTCACCCAGCTGTGGATCTCGTGGTCAGCCGTTGACGGAAGAAGGCCATTGTTTGCTTTCATGGGCGAAAACCTTGACAGCTTCAGCAATCCTGACGTAAAACCCACAGATGCCTACATCAAGCGCGGGCTTGGCTACGGTGATGTCTCGTACAGGTGGGAATGCTTCAGCGTGCCGTCAAACCTCCGTTATGCCCAGCCGACAACGTACAAGTTGACGGTGCTAATCGAAGCGCTGAAACCGTTCAAGATGAGGCTGGATGCGATCTACCTCGGTGACGGTACCTACGAGCCACAGAACCGCAACAGACCGCTGCGACCCGGACTGCCTGTTGACAACCCCGAAAAGGTTCTGCCGTGGATTGTTCCGGTCACTGAAAAATTTGACAGGACGATGGTTCCACCACTTGACAAATTGGTAAAAAATGTTGATCTCGTGTGCACAAAAGGGATGCGAATGCCGTTTGTGCTCGCAATTACTGGTGGCCTTGACCTTGGCAAAGTCACGCTCAACATCGACAACCCCTTGAAAAACGGCTCAGATATTTTGAAAACCAACGTTTCAACCGTCAGCTTCATGAAAAAACGCTGGTTCAGGGAAGCATCGGTTGACCTAAAAACCGAAGTGCCAGAATGCCTCAAGCCAGGCAATACAACCGTAATAACGATGGGCAAGACAGAGTTTTTCTGGATCGATACAATCGTGCCTGAAGATGCCAAAGCCGGAAAATACACAACAACTCTTCGAATCCGAACCGACAACAGCAGCGATTACGAGATAAAACTGAGCATTGACGTGAAAGATGTGTCGCTACCAAAACCTGAAAATATAATGATTTTCCACTCCAGAAACCATTTTCTTGAAGCCAAGTCAGGCAAAAAGGACATGGAAGAAGCCTGGGGCAGATACGAAAAGGATTTTGCAGACATCGTCGATCATGGCATAAAAAGCATCTGTCTGCCACTGTTTTGCATCGACAGACCGAATTATGTCGTGGATGCACCGAACTTTACAAAGCTTGTTGGTATAGCAGCTAAAGCAGGAATAAAAGAAATCTACGTCGACATAAGCAAGGCTTGGGGATACTGCATGCTTGATGCGAAAAAAGGTGATGCCGAATTCCTTAAATCCATAAACGATACAAGCGGAATACTTGAAGAAAATGGCTTTACACCAGTATATTTCATAGGTAGAGATATAGGCGAATTTGACGTGCTCCAGCTGAATCTTCTCGACCTCCTGAACAAGGCAGTCGGGAAACCTGATACGGCTGCAACATTCAAGGAAATCGGCGATCATAGCCCTGTGACAAGGCAGATTTTTGACTTTGGCGATTTTGACTGGAAATATGTTGCCACAAACTCGCCCATGCTCTCCTGGGAACCACGCCCTCACTGGGGTGGTTATGGTTTCGCAAAAACCATTGCCGGCATCTTCAACCAGCAGAGAAAACCGGCAATTCTGGCAATCTCTGACTATCAGTCGGTATATGGAAATTCATACGATGACTTTGACCAGAGGCTTGGCGATGGTTCCTACACGCCAGGCGATTTGACGATGGTTTACCCCGACGAGTCCTACACCCTAACGCCCTCAATCAGATGGGAGTGTCTGAGACTTGGTCTGTACGACTGGGGCTTGCTAGAACTTTTGTCCAGGGACACTGCAAAAACCGGCAGCTTCCTCTCTCAAATCCCCACAAGAACCAATTCAAGAAACACACTCATGTACTGCACCCCAAAATGGCAGGACGAGTTCTGGAACCGGGGGATGCTATATCTGGACTGGGTTTTGGGCGGGGAAAAAGTCGAACCAGTTCAAAACACTCACACAACGGTTTTTACGCTTGGCTCAAAGAAATTCACCTTTGACGGCAAAGAACAGCTAATGACTGTCGAACCGACTGTAATTTCCGGCAGAACCTTCATTCCGGCAAAATATCTGATCGAACCACTTTTGGGAACTGTTTCATGGGAACAGACAACAAAGACTGTAACATGCGAGGTTCTAAACCACTCCATCAAACTGGTCGTTGGCTCCAGCAAGGCAAAAGTTGATGACAAGGATATTGACATGAGCAGCTCTCCGGTTATCGTTTCCGGTAGGACGCTGATTCCTCTCCGCGATGCTTCAACTCTCCTTGGTGCGTCTGTCAACTGGGATGCAGCAACAAAGCAAGCCAAGATCATTTTTGTCACAGGCACGAGATACTAAGGAGGAAACTTGGATATAGTCAAAGCTCTGGCTCATCTTGACAAGGATTTGAAGACTACTGACTATATCAAGGAATCCATAAAGCTTTTAAGTGAATCCTTCACATTTCCCCATTCCGGTTTCATCTCAAGATCATCGGAATTGCCTGAAATTTTGGGCAGCATTCCTGAACGGCAGCTCAAGGCAATCGAGTCGATAGTCCTTAAAACTCTTCCAAAAAATATTCTTGTGATAAATGATACATTGCCTGCCCCATGGGGTGAAATTGCAAGAATTGGCTATAAAAGCCTTGTGGTCATTCCGGTTGTGATGGGGGTTAATCTAGCTGGCGCCTTCGTTTTCCCCGACAGGAAAAGGCATGACTTCACCGACAAAGCCATGTACCAGCTTGAGTGTTGTTCAAACATGATTTCTTCAATGCTTGAGATGATTCTCAGGCGGGTAAGAAAACCCACAACACTGCTGATCAAACCAAAGAAAAGTGCCATTGCAGGCATCATAATCACCGACAAAGACGGCACAATAATCGAGTCAAACGAGGAATTCGACGAAATCATAGGCACAAACTCAGGGCTGCTCCCAGGCAAGAAGCTTGCTGATCTAGATTTTTTGGCAAGTGTAAAATCCACAGTTTCGGCACACCTTGAGATGCTCGAAAAATCGTCAGGGCCGATAACTGAATCATTCAGCCTGCAGTCCGAGAGCTCACAACCAACAAACATTGTATTTTCATCAGACAAGTTCTCGGCAGGGCAAACCGTTCTCTACCACCACATCTTCCAGCCTGAAAGCGTCATTTCCGCAGAGAAAGCCAGGGAAGAGGCGAGACAGGCTACATTCGCCCACAAAGTCCTTTCTGGAATCCACAGAATCAGCATTGAACCGCTCGTTCTCGAGGGTATTGACATGGTGCTCTCCGACATCGGCAACTTCATAAAAGCTGACAGGATCAGTTTGGTTGAGGCAAAGTGCAGTTCCGACGGCCTTGTCTCCGAGCTTGTGATCTTCAGACAGTGGTTTACCGATCCAGACATGCAACCGATTGATTACAACAACAGCCCGTTCCGGCTTGTCATTCCAGGCATTAAAAATGGGTCGACCATAAACGGTGCTTTTGATGGGCTTTTTGACACAGGTATACGTTTTGCATACATTACACCGGTTTTCTCAAAAGGCTCGTTTTGGGGCTTCATAAGCTGCGAGAGCACAAAAAAAGATATCAGTCTGAACCAGAACCAGCTCAGGCAGCTGTCCATCTTTGGCGAAATGGCTATAAACACAGCAGCCAAGAACGAAGCGTTTGATAAGTTTGAAAATGATACCGAAAACTACAAGCTTTTCATCAAAGAATCACCGATCTCAATGGCAGTGGTGTCGCTCAAAACCGGTGAATTCCTTGAAGCCAGCAACGGCTTCACAATCCTGACTGGCTGGAAGCCCGAAGAAGTTATTGGAAAGCGTTCAAGCGACATTGAGCTTTATGAAAATCCAGAGGCTAGGAACGAATTCCTTGACAAAATAATCAAAAACGGCAGGGTTATTGGCTTTGAGACGGGAATAATATCAAAGACAGGTGAAAGGAAGGATGTCTTGCTCTCAGGGGAAGCCGTTTTCGCCAAAGGAGAACGGCTCGTTATCACAACAGCACAGGATGTTTCCGGGATGAAGCGCGCCCAGCAGGAGCTCAAAATCAGCGAGGAGCTGGGAAGGGCGATTATCAGGTCATTGCCGGAATATATAATCATCACTGACCTTGACGGCAACATCATCGACGCGGAGAACGGATTGGCGCTCACAACAAAAGTTGATCAAGATGAGCTGACCGGCAAGAGTCTAACCATTTTCCTGCCTGAGACGATCAAAAGGCAGACCAGGGAGGCAGTCGACCACATCAGAGCCACTGGGCAATGTCAGTCTTTCGAGTTCGAAGCTGAATTCAGCGGCATTAAAAAATACTTTTCAACCAGGGTTTCAATAACAAAAAACAGGCAGCTGGTCTTCGTTTTCCAGGATATTACGACCTTCAGGACATCAGAAAGGCTGTTGGAAGGAACAAAAAACAAGTTTCACACGATATTTAACATGTCGCCTCAAGGCATCGTCATTGTCGACAAGGAATTTGAGAGAATTGCCGACTGCAACAATGAATTTGTCAAGCTTTCAGGTGTTACAGGCGAAAACCTGGTTGGCGAACCATACAGGTCTTTGACGCTCTTCAAAAATAATGTAGAACTTACCAAACTTTTCGACATCATCTCAAGAAACGGCAACACCTCAAACACTGAGATAATCATAAATGACCTGAAGGGATTGCAAAGAAACATAGTTGTAAGCTCAAGCCGTGTTAAACTTGGCGGTGATGACGCGCACATAATCCAGTTCACTGACGTTACAGAGTTATCAAACATAAGAAGGGAGCTCTCCGAGTCAGATGAACGGTTCAAAACCGTTGTCGTAAACTCAACGTTCCCTTCGGCTATTTTTGAACTTCAGACCGGTAAAATCGTTCTGTCAAACGACCAACTGGACAAGATGCTTGGACTTGGCCATGAAGATCTGGTAAACGCCTCTGTTCAATCAATAGGTCTTTTTGATGACACAAACTATTCCATCCTCACCTCGGACCTGAAAGAATACGGTGTGATAAGGGACAGGATTTCAACATTTACTCCAAAGCGGGAAATGCCAATCGACATTCTCTACTCGGTCAAGACAATAAAATTCTCTGGAAAAGACTGTGCTTTTGCCTCATTTCAGGACATAACCCCGCTCAAGCTCGCCAATAAAGCCATCATGGAGTCTGAAGAGAGATACAGGCTTCTAGTTGAAAATTCACCCCTTGGCACCCTCTTCATCGAGCGCGACGGCAAGGTTGTCAGCGCAAACAAAGCTTTCCTCCAGATGTTTGGCTTTGAAGAGAGCGACGACATTATCGGCGAGGACATGGTCTCTCACCACCTCTTTTCAACCTCAGGCATTTCGGGTGACATTTCAAAATGCATCGCCGAAAATGAGACACTGATTTCAGAGCGACAGGTGAGCATCAATGAGTCCCAGATTTATGTTGTCGTCTACGCAACACCTTTCCATGATGAAAACGGAGCAATTCACAGGATTCAGCTGATTTTCGAGGACATAACGATAACAAAAATGGTCGAGCTTGAGCTTAAACAGGCAATCAGTCAGGCTCAGTCAGCGTCTTCGGCAAAATCTGAATTTCTTGCGAACATGTCACACGAAATAAGAACCCCTCTCAACGCCTTGCTCGGTTTCGTCCAATTGCTTTCAGGCGACGTGAAAGATGAAAAACAAAGGCAGTATATCGGGGCAATCGAAACGGCAGCCCAGGCGTTAAACTCCATGACTGCAAGCTTGCTCGACATTTCGAAAATCGAAGCAGGGAAAATTATCATCGACCAATCCGCACAAGACATTTCAAGCCTAATCAGAGACAGCATCCTCCTCACTGAACCACGCAGCCTCGAGCTTCAAAACACCATCGTTTTCAACTTCTCAAACGAGCAGTCGGTTTATATGATCGACCCTGACAGATTCAAGCAAATCATGATCAACCTGCTTGGCAATGCCGTAAAATTCACAAAAAATGGCGTCATCACCATCACCCTGAAAATCCAAAGAGGTGAAGGTTCACACGACACCATCACAATAGATGTTGACGACACCGGCATTGGGATACCTGCTGAAATGCGAGACACTGTCTTTGAGCCGTTCATGCAAGTCGACAGCTCAGCCACAAGGAAGTTTGGCGGTACCGGTCTCGGTTTGGCAATTGTAAAAGGTCTGGTCGAAAAAATGAACGGTTCGATCAGAATCGTCGATAAGAAAACACCAGGAACCATGTTCAGGATATCATTTGATCTGGAAAGGGTCATGAGTCAGTCGATCAGAATTGCTAGATCAAAAGACGTTGTTGTCTGTCTCAAAAATCCCGAAGAAATCGATATCGTGAGCTCCGTTCTCTACCACACAACCCTTAACATCCACATCACCGACGCTCTCCCCGAAAATATCAAGTTCTTAAAGCTCATCATTACCGAAGCTGAATCGTTTGAAAAATGCAAGCACGAGGAATTGTCCGACCAGATACCGGTCATCATTATTGACTCGGAAGCTGACAGTCAGAGAGTTGTCGGGATTAAGCGACCGCTTGAACGAAATAACATCGTTTCAGCGATTTCGAGACTTTTCCCTGAAGAGCCAGAACTTGCATTCCTGAACCTTGCCGGAAAAAAAATCCTGATCGTTGAAGATAACCAGCTAAATATAGTTTTGCTCAAGGACATACTCATGAGAATGGGGTGCCAGGTTCTCATCTCAACCAGCGGAATCGAAGCCGTTGAAATCATGAAACAAGGCGAGCTAGATGCCTGCCTGATGGACGTGCAGATGCCAGACCTTTCGGGACTTGATGCCACGATGCAGATGAGATATTTTGAAGAGACATCCACTCGAACGAGGCTTCCGATAATCGCACTCACCGCCTACGCAACCAAGGAGGACAGGGAACGGTGTCTCAATGCAGGGATGGATGATTTTGTGGCAAAACCGTTCAAAATGGGCGATCTCTTGACCGCTCTCTCCAAAGCCATTTACAAGTCTCACCTGGACAGTCAGAAAGGCGTGGTCGAAAAACTTGCCGAACGTCTGCTCATCGATCCCGAGAAACTCAAGGAATTCCTGGGCAATTTTGTTCAGACGAGCCTAAAATCGCTTGGGAATCTTGAAGAGCTTATTAATGCCGGAGAATTCACGCAGGCCTTGAAAATAACACACACAATCAAAGGGATGGCTTACGTCGAAGACCTGCACAAGTCAATCGTGAAGCTCGAGGGAACGCTCAGAAAGCAGGACAAAACAACTTCGTTCCTCGATTTGGCAGAGTTGAGAAACAACCTGGAAAAACTGGCGGGAGAGATTCAGGATAACTCGAAATAAAAAAGGAGAAATGACCAACAAAATATCATCTCTCCTTATGCGTGCGCTAAATTTTAATCAATTTATCTTGATCAATACTCTGAATCAGAGAGTTGAAACAAGATAATACAACGCTTCGATCGTCTGGTCTGAAAGCTTCGAGTTCTTGATGGTTTCGATAAGCTTCCCCTTATCAATCTGCGATTCAGTTACAGCCTCCCGCATTTTGGGTGGTCTGCCTGGACGCCTTTTGCTTGTTTTGTACGGGGTCTTATCCCTCATTTCGAACAGCTCAGAGACGGAGACATCGAGCGCTTCGGAAAGTGCCTGCAGGGTCAAATCTTTTGGTTTTGCCCTGTCCTTGATCACCTTCCAGATGGTCGGGGTCGCCATCTTGCAGGCTTTTGCAAGCTGTGAAAACGTCACCTTCTTGGAAAGCCTTCTCTGGTTTAAAAAGTCGCCTAGTGTCGATACTTGTCTGCTCATACTAATATTTTTGCATAATAATTTTCTTTTTCAATAGCAATTTTTAATATCCAAAATAATATAACTCTATTCATATTTTCTGTTAGTTTTCGTTAATTATAACTACTTTACATTTTTAAATATTGCGTGAAATATTCGGTAAATATTCGTATCAAATTACCGTTTATATGATTAAATGATGATATTATTATTAGACAGGTGGGGTCAAATAAAAAATGGCGAGGGAGGGATTTGAACCCACGACACCGCGGGTATGAGCCGCGTGCTCTGACCACTGAGCTACCTCGCCGTCTTGAAGTTTTGAGGAAGTTTACACTAATTCCCCAAAGTTTCAACATAAGGGTTTTAATGATGGAAACGGTGGTTTGAAAAAGATGATTTACCCGAATTGGATCAATAATCCTTAACTTGTTGTCACCTGAAGATACTTAGGATCATGTCCCAAACCTTGGAAAATACTGATTTTTCCTTAATATCGGATTGTATTAGGTTAATCTCGTTGTCAGGTCTGAGGTCAATGCCCTGCGGGTCTTTGCAGATATATATTTGTTCGCCCTCATATATCATCTGGAGGCGCTCTCTTGCTTTCTGCTCGAAACCGGCAAGAGTCTTGCCTTTTTCGATGTCTGAGTCAAGCTTTGAAAGATCGGCTTCAATACGTTTTTTCTCAGCTTTTAGTCTCGTATTTTCCTCAAGAAGCCCCGCAATTTTGTGATCTATCACAGCCAATGGCCTGACAAGAAAGTAAAAAACCACTAAAAAGCAGAGAAAAAGCATAATCCTGAGAATCGCCCTTCTTACCTTGTATCCTTTGCCCGGCATGCCCACATTATATTACCGGGCTAAATCTAATCAACAGTTGACATTGCCATTGCCACATTTATTATTTGAACGTGAACAACGGCAAATTTCAGATTTATACTGGAAACGGCAAGGGAAAATCTACAGCTTCTTTTGGATTGGCCATGCGTTGTGCCGGTCGTGGAATGAAGGTTCTAATCATTCAGTTCATGAAGGGATCGTTGGAGTACGGGGAGATAGTGAGCGCTAAGAAACTTGGCATAACAATCATGCAGTTTGGCAGACCCGGCTTCATCAATCCAACAAAACCCACCCAGGCTGATTTCGACATCGCAAGAAAAGGGCTGGATGAACTTCATGAAGCCGTCATTTCCGGTGATTGGGACATGGTCATTGCCGACGAGATAAACGTTGCTCTCAAGTTCGGACTCCTTGAAC
>CAYYJO010000023.1:21688-27854 GCA_964472265.1 uncultured Caldisericales bacterium
TGAACTGACCGATGTTCTTCAAACCGTCGCAGTCAGGAACCCAAAAACAGAGCTGGTTTTCACAGGCAGATATGCTGCACCGGAGCTCATCGATGCAGCCGATCTTGTAACTGAAATGAAAGAAATAAAACACTATTTCAACACCGAGGGGTTGGATGCCAGGCAGGGCGTTGAGTTCTGATACAGTTAGAAATGCGCTTGAGGGCCATCACGGCGCTCAGGCTGAAGTTATATCATATCTTGAAAATGGCGGCGATCCCGACATAGTTTTCGGTGGTAACTACCACAAAATCGGGAAAGCCCACAGAATCGGCATTACAGGTTCACCTGGAGCCGGAAAAAGCACACTCATTTCAAGACTCATCTCCGTTGTCCGAAGACAGGATAAAAAAGTAGCAATCATTGCTTGCGACCCAAGCTCGCCATACACGCACGGCGCATTGCTTGGTGACAGAACCCGAATGGCACAGCATTTTACTGATAATGGAGTTTTCATCAGGTCAATGGCTACTCGCGGACATCTGGGCGGAATGGCTCCCAAATCATCGATTGTTGCTGATTTCCTAGACATCTGTGGCTACCCGGTCATCATCATCGAGACCGTTGGCGTAGGTCAAACTGAAGTTGACGTGGTTTCAAAATCCGACACCGTTGTGGTTGTCATGACTCCTGATTCAGGCGATTCAATCCAGATGATGAAAGCTGGACTGCTCGAAGGTGCCGACATTTTTTGCATTAACAAGTCAGAAAAGATTGGCACGGAACAACTGGAGGCAGAGCTTCAGTTTGCAGTCTCACTTTGGAGAAAGCCCTGGATACCGCCAATTGTCAGAACCGTTGCAAAAGAAGACAGGGGCATTGCTGAACTCTTCGAGCAGATAAAGAATCACATGGAGTTTATGATCAAAACAAACGAGCGTGCCGCCAAAATTCGCGAGCGATACCAGTCAGAGGTTGATTTCTGGCTCATCACCAACATCTTTGGCAGCTCGTACGAGCCATTGAAAGAAAAAATATCAGAAAAGGCCATTGAGCTTGGACAGCCTCCGTGGGAAGTTGCCAAAAATCTTTGGCTGGAAGTATTGGAGGAAGGAAAATGCAAATAAAAGTGTTGGTTGCCAAACCGGGTCTTGATGGACATGACAGAGGCGCAAAGGTTATTGCGCAGGCTCTCAGGGATGCTGGAATGGAAGTCGTCTACACGGGCCTCCACCAGACACCGGAGATGATCGTCAGAACTGCAATCCAGGAGAACGTTGACGTTATTGGCATCTCAATCCTCTCAGGGGCTCACATGACGATTGTTCCGAAGATCATAGAAAAGCTCAAGGAAAATGGAGTATCAAAAACGCTCTTCGTAGGCGGGATCATACCGGAAGAGGATGCAGTGGAGCTTAAAAAACTCGGCGTTTCTGAAGTTTTTGGCCCTGGCACCCCGACCGGACAGGTTGTCGAATTTATAAAAAAATCTGTAGGGCAATAACTAGGAGGAAGAATGGATATTTTTACAAAGCCGATTGAAGCTGGTAAGCTCCTCGTGAACCTGTCAACTGATGAACTCAGGAAGATGGGCAAGGCAGATGAAAAGACAACCGTTTTTGGCTCACCAATGTACACCTCGAAGGTGAAAAACCGTTCCGCCAAAAACACAGAGGTAACAGGCGTTGAACCGACAGCTGATCAGGTTCAGACACTGCTCAAAGTCAGGGAGTATCTCAAGGACAGGGAAGTGATCCTGACCCAGAGACAGCTTTGCATGACAGACGGTTACAAGATTCCATGCAATCTTTACACGTCAGTTGCCTTCCCAAGGCTTCCATACATGTGGTCAAACCTCTTCCTTCCACAGGAAAAGAACCTCACAGAGAAACCGCTCACATCAGTTGACATCCCTGAATGGCCAGAGAGAAAGATTATCGTTGATCCAATTGATGGCGTAACATACATCCTCGGCACTGACTATTTCGGCGAAGTTAAAAAATCGTTCCTCAGGATGGGTATGTATCGCACGAAGATGAAGGGCGGGCTTGGCCTCCATGCCGGTTCAAAGATTCTCCGCATCAAGGACAACAACGGCAAGATCGTTGAAAAAGGCATGATCCTGTTCGGACTCTCAGGCACCGGCAAAACCACTCTCACATGCCACCATCACTTCCTCCAGGGCGAAGAAGGCGTAGTCATCCGTCAGGACGACGTGGTTTTCATGTATCCTGACACAAGGTGCATCGGAACCGAGAACAGCTACTACATCAAAACAGAGGGTCTCGAGCCAAAGGGTCAGCCGGTTCTTTACAAGGCAGCCACGTCACCAAGCGCAGTTCTTGAAAACGTCTGGGTCAATGATGACGGATCGGTGGACTTTGACAACGCACAGCTCACCTCAAATGGTCGTGGAATCGTCCAGAGATCGGATGTCATGTACACCGACAACCAGATCGACATCCCAAGATGCGACCTCATGGTCTTCATCACACGTCGTGAAGACATTATCCCGCCTCTGGTAAGACTCACACCGGAACAGGGTGCTGCATTCTTCATGCTCGGTGAATCCATTGAAACCTCAGCCGGTGACCCAACAAAGGCTGGCCAGAGCAAGCGCGAAGTTGGGACAAACCCGTTCATTGTCGGACCATGCGACGATGAAGGCAACTACATCATGAACATCCTCAAGGCCAACCCGCACATGAAGTGCTACCTCCTCAACACCGGAAAAATCGGTGGCAAGGAAAAGATCACGGTTGTTGATTCAGCCTCATTCCTCACGAACATCGCAAAAGACAACGTCAAGTGGCGTAAGGACGAATACTGGGGATACGAAGTGCCAGCCGAAGTTCCAGGCGTTGACATGAAGCGATTTGATCCAACCAACTACTACAGCGCAGACCAGATCAAGGCCATGAACGACAAGCTCAGGGAAGAGAGAAGAGCCTGGCTTGCCAAGTACCCGGTTCTCGACAAGGCGATCACAGACACAATCTGAGTTTCTCACCAGAATCCAAAAACCCCTGGGTGACCCCAGGGGTTTTTTATTACGCGGATTCGAAAAAGAAAACCCCCTCCAAACGGAGGGGGTTTTGTAGCTGAGTTCAGTATTTATTTGAGATAGTCGACGATTCTTTTGAACAGGGTGTTGTCCTCGGCGCGGGATGTGAAGAGTTGCTCAAATCCAAACGCCATAACGAGTGTTGTCTGCTTGTCGGATTTGATCCTAATGGCAGCCGATGAGGAGCCTGGCAGGTTGAAGCATGAGATGCCGCTGCCAACAGGCTTCATCGATGGTGACTGGGCAATGAAACCCTGTCTCAGATAAGGATGCCAGAGTGAATAGAGCAGTCCATCGCTGATTGGGTCGCCGGCAACGCCCATAATTGTGTAAATCTGTGTGTCGTCGGTGTCAAGTTCCAGGCCAAGAAGCTTTGCAAGTTCCGGCCTTTCGTTGAGGGCTGTCGGCACATAGGCACCTATCAGGGCAAGCTTTCCGCCACCCTTGACGTATTTTGTGATTGCGTCAAACCACCAGTCGCCACCAACTTCATCATTGAAACCGCAATACCAAACAAGACTCTGGTACTGCTCAAGGTCTTCAACTTCAATCTTCTGGTCTGGCCTGATGGAGATGGTTTCAAGGTTATAGCCTGATTCCCTTGCGATTCTCTCGTACGTTTGCGTGATTCCGGCAAACGCAGTCGGTTCCCAGCTCGGGGAGACCTGCTGGACAAATGCAACCGAGTTTGGTGACTTGACCATCTGGATGGTAACCTTGGCATTGTCATCGGTGTACTGCTGGCTGACGTTGATATAGCCTTTTTTGAAGAATTTGAACGAATAGGCAAACTTCGGAAGGGTGATTGAGAACTTGCCCTGATCGTCTGTCTTGAAAGTTTGTGAGTCCTTGCCGTAAACCTTTATCTGGCATGACGTCGGCGATTTTGCATCAGAATCCGAGACCTGGCCAGAAATTGTGATGGTCTTCGGGTTTGCAAGCTGGAACTGAACTTTGTTTGTCTTGCCTTCAACGACGTCGGTTTTGAATGTCTGATCATCGTAACCGATAGCGCTGACTTTCAGTGTTACCTGACCCTTTGGGAGGTAATAAAGGATAAGGTTTCCGTCGTCATCGGTTGTGTTGTCAGGGAGACCTTCGATTGAAACCTTTGCGAATACAGGCTTGCCCTTGTCGTCAACAAATGAAGCATTCACGCCTCCGTACGAATCGAACCACTTGTCAATTCTCTGGAGAAGAGTTTTCCTGCCTTCATTGTTTCCGATGCCTTCAATTCCAAATGAGAGGTAAACCCCAAGGTAAGTCGGTGAGATGATTCTGACTCCTGAATAACCGTAGTCACCAAGAGCTCTGTCGCTTGGCGTAAGCACTGCCATGAACGGGATGATGTTTTTGGCTGGGTTTGCTACGTTGAACGTGTCATAGCCGATCTGGTTTGTTGCACCGTCGCCACCTGAAAGCGAGAGTGCAAGACCGTCGCCTATCTCATCTTTCGGAACACCAACGGAAGTTGTTGTATAGGTGTCGTCAGGGAAAGCCCTGACCTGGAAATGGTACTGGGTGAAGTTGTGGTCTCGCCTGTATACTTCGTAATAAAGCAGGTTTCTGCCAGAGAGAAGCAGCTTGCCACCATTGAGCAGATACTTGTGGAGTGTGTTTGCATCGTTGACTTTTAGTGATGCTTCACCTGCAAACCAGTAAACCCTTTCGAATCCCTTGACCATGTCATAAGTTACTTTGAATTCGCGTGGATTTACCGAACAATAATCGAGCCCAAGGTCATCCATTGCCTTATAGCAATACTTGTCAAACCTGCGATTGAACGATGAGTTTGGAGTTACAAGCTGGGAAGTGGCAACCAGAATCTTTGCCGGTTTAAGCTTGATCACCTTGTCATAATTTGTAGTCAGGTCGATTGAAGCCTTCAAAGTCTTGAAACCAATCGCCCAGAATTCAGCATTGAACTGCGTCTTTGGGAGAGTGATGTCAAAATCACCTTCTTCATCGGTTGTGTAAACCTTTGGCGCCCCTGGAATCTTGATTGTTCCGATTGCGTTTTCACCGTTTTCACCAACCAGGGAACCCTTGTAAGTTACGGTTGGGAGCTTTGAAGCATCGTACGAGAGCGTCTGCGGAGTACCAGCCTTGAGCGTAACCTTCTTGTCGACTGATGCACAGCCGAATGACGTGATGGTAACGTTGACATCGCCTGGATCAAGCATGAACTCAGTTGATTTGTCTGTTCTGTAAATGCTGTCATTGATCTTGATAACAACCGGTTCTTCCGGTTTTTCACTGACACTGACCTTGAGTCTTGCAAGCTTTGTAAGGTTTTCATAGGCTTTGTTTACGTTGATTGCGCCATTACCCCAACGCTGATCCCAGCCTTTTTTGCCGAGATCGTCTGCTGACTTTGCAAGGACATTGGCAAGGTCATTGTTTGTGAGGTCTTTGTTAGTTGACAAAAGCAGGGCAGAGGAGCCTGCAACATGCGGACAGGCCATTGATGTGCCAGAAAGTTCGACATATTCACCGCCCGGGAAGCATGAGTAAACATCAACGCCCGGTGCTGCAATATCCGGCTTGGTAACTGTGATGTCATGATAAGGATCCATCTCCCAGTCGATTACTCCACCGCCTGATGAGTAGGCAATCCTTCTGTCCTTGTCGTACGAACCGACCGAGAAGACTGATGGGATTGAACCCGGAGAACCCATAACTCCGACTCCGTCGTTTCCGATTGATGAAACCAACATTACTCCCTGTCTCTGGAACATGTCGGCAATTTTTGTCATATCAGGATCAGGAATGCCGCCAAGTGACATCGAGACTATTGGTGGAGCATCATCGGTGTCAGGGTTGCCATCTGGATCAAGAATCCATTCCATGCCTCCAATGACCTGGGCAAACATACCATTGCCATTTGGAAGAACTGAACCAACGATGAGCTTTGCATCAGGTGCAACACCTGGGCCATTTTTTGTCTTTGGATCTGAACCGCAGATAATGCCGGCACAGTGGGTTCCATGTCCAACGTTGTCAAACGGCTTGCTGTCAACCTTTGTGCCGTCAAGCTGGAACATGACGAACTTTTCAATCTTGTTCATGAGGGCTGGATGATCAGCGTCAACGCCGGTATCAAGAAGGCCAACGGTTACGCCC
>CAYYJO010000024.1:0-1537 GCA_964472265.1 uncultured Caldisericales bacterium
GAGGCTGGTCTGAAAAGACGGTCGTTCTTGTGTTCTATCTCATAACGGCGCTGCTGTCTGCTGTTGCCGTTGCATTCATACTGCTGAGGATGAAAATATGAAGGTTTTAACGATATTTGGCACCAGACCCGAAGCCATAAAGATGGCTCCGCTTGTTAAGCTCCTGAAAGGCACAAAGGATTTTGAAGTGATCGTGGTTGTCACCGCTCAACACCGAGAAATGCTTGACCAAGTGCTCACCCTTTTCAAAATCAAGCCCGACTACGACCTTAACATCATGAAAAAGAGCCAGTCGCTCACTGACATAACAGTCAACAGCCTCACTGGTCTTGAGCAGATTCTGACTAAGGAAAAACCGGACATCGTTCTGGTTCACGGCGACACAACCACCACCTTTGTCGGCGCACTCGCTGCCTTCTACCAGCGTCCATCCATCCCCATCGGTCATGTTGAAGCTGGCTTGCGTTCCTACGACTTCCAGAATCCGTATCCTGAAGAGGCAAACAGAGTCCTGTGCGATCACCTGTGCAACATTCACTTTGCACCGACTGACAACTCAAGAGACAACCTTCTGAAGGAGGGCATAAACCCTTCAAAAGTCATCGTCACCGGCAACACCGTTGTTGACGCACTGATCCAGATAAAGGAAATGAGCAAGGATTTGCCGCTTCCTGTTGAATCCAAACCAGGAGAGCGCATCGTCACCGTCACCATGCACAGGCGCGAGTCCTGGGGCAAACCGCTTGAAAACGTCTGCATGGCAATCCTTCGCATGGTCAGCAACTTCCCTGACGTCAGGGTCATTTTCCCGTGGCACATGAATCCGAAGGTCAGGGCGATCATTTCGCCGATCCTTTCAGGCGTTGACAGGGTTCATCTTGTTGAACCGCTGGACTATAAAGATTTCATAAACGTGATGGCAAAATCGTTCTTCATCATGTCGGACTCAGGTGGAATCCAGGAAGAAGCTGCATCGCTTGAAGTTCCAGTCCTCCTTCTGCGATCTGTGACCGAGAGACCGGAAGCTATAAGCTGCGGGATCGTGAAAATGGTCGGCACAAACGAAGAGGATGTCTATAAAAACGCCTTTGAACTCCTTTCCGATCCAAAGAAGCACCAGGCCATGATCCCCCACACAAATCCATTCGGAGACGGCAAAGCCAGCCAGAGAATCCGTGACCACCTGCTGACCAACTGGAGGTAGCATGGAAGCGTTCATTGTTACAGGCGGGAAAAAACTCACCGGAACTGTAAAAGTGTCGGGTGCAAAAAACTCAGCCCTTCCGATCATCACCGCCTGCTGTCTCATCGATGGTGAAGTGACGCTCCACAACATCCCATATTCACACGACGCAGTGTCCCTGCTTGAAATAATCAGGAAACTCGGTGCAAAGGTCAAACAACTGGAGACAAACACATGGTCTGTCAACTGTTCGGGGAACCTTAAATCAGAGGTGATTTCGGAAGCAGCAGCAAAGATCAGGGGTTGCCAGACACTTCTGGGCGCCCTTCTCGCCAGAAACGGCGAGGCAAAACT
>CAYYJO010000024.1:1547-26524 GCA_964472265.1 uncultured Caldisericales bacterium
GTTCAAGACCAATCGACCTCCATCTCAAAGGTTTCAAATCGATGGGGGCGGAAGTTGAGCAGGGCAACGGGGTTGTTTATGCCAGAAGAACCGACAGACTCCAGGGGAACTGGATTTTCCTTGATTTTCCATCGGTAGGCGCAACCGAAAACCTTGTAATCGCTGGCGTTCTTGCCCAGGGTGAAACACAGATTGAAAACGCTGCCGAAGAACCGGAAATTGTTGATCTTGTTCATTTCCTGAACAACTGCGGCGCAAAAATCGAAGGCGCAGGAACCAAGAAAATCAGAATCCAGGGCGTGGACTCGCTTCGCCCTACATCACACACGATCATTCCTGACAGGATCGAAGCCGGCACATTCATGATCGCATCCGTCATCACTGGCGGCGACATCACAGTCGACCATATCAAACCCTCCTACCTCGAATCGCTTCTGTTCAAATTCAGGGAGGCTGGGATCACCGTAAACATCGACAGCCACAACAGAATCAGGGTCAAAGGCAACCTCAGGCCGAAAGCCATCAACGTCATAGCATCACCTTACCCGGGCTTCCCGACTGACCTCCAGTCTCAGGTTTCGACCATGTGCTGCATCGCCGACGGACAGTCGATCATCACGGAAAAAGTTTTTGAAAAACGTTTTGCCGTAGTCTCTGAGCTGATAAAGATGGGCGCAAACGTGATTGTTGAGAATGAAACGCTGGCCATTACAGGCATCCCAAGATTCAAGCCGGCCGAAGTCATTTCCCCAGACCTTAGAGGTGGGGTTTCGCTGATGCTTGCAGGCATGAACGCTGAAGGCACAACAACCATAATCGGCACAGAGCATGTTGACCGTGGATACGAGAAAATCGAAGACAAGTTGACATCCCTTGGCGGAGAGATAAAGCGAGTCAAACTCGTTTAAAACATTGACCCCATTTACATCAGGAAATATCACTTGACATAGTTTCTAGCATATGCTAATAATGAGTCATGCCAAGACCCAAACTCTGCAGAAAAATCATCGGATCACCATCTGCCCTGTTCTTCTCGCCGGCTCCCGACAATGATGAGGTTGCCAACGTTGCGACTATCACACTGGAAGAATTCGAGGCTATCAGGCTCGGTGACTGGCTGGGGCTTTACCACGACGAATGTGCAAGGCAGATGGAGGTTTCAAGACAAACCTTCGGAAACATGATCACTGTTGCAAGACAGAAGATTGCAGGCGCCATCGTCAATGGTCAGGCCATAAGGATTGCCGGTGAAAACAACGACTGCTGCCACAAGAAATCGTCGGTCTGTGGCAAGTGTTCCAGGCAAGAGGGCGGTTGCTGCAGGAAAAAGCAGGACGAATCAACCTGCTGCGGGAAAAGGCAGAAAAAGTGCTGTAAAAGCATTTTCAAAGATGAAAAGGAGAATAAAAATGAAGATATGCCTACCAGTTGAAAACCCAAATGGACTCAATTCAATGCTGCACTTTCACTTTGGAAGCGCACCCTATTTTCTCATTTATGACACCGAAACAAAGCAAATAAAGGAAATGGACAACAAAGACCATGTACACATGGAAGGTCATTGCAACCCTGTCCTTCAGTTCAGTTCAAATCCAATCGACGTGCTCATCACGACAAACATGGGCAAAAGGGCAATAACAAAATTTAACGAAAGCGGAGTGAAGGTCTTTTCATCTGAAACAGACACCACCGTTTCACAGGCCATCAGCGCTTTTGAGTCAGGCAAACTTAAAGAGCTATCTCCAGATGATGCCTGCGGTTATCATCACGGTTGTCACTAAATAAAAAATACCTTCGGTGTTGAAAAACACCTGAATCCGGATTATAAATTTGAAGGTTGGCTAAACCAGCAAACTTATAATCCGGAGGAACAATGATCGACTTCGAATACACAGAAGAGCAGAACATGGTTGCCAAGATGGTTCGTGATCTTGCTACAAGGGAATTTGCCCCGCACATCAAGGAACTTGATGAGAAAGCCCAGTGGGATCCGACAGTCATGACAAAGCTTGCCGGTCAGGGAATCCTTGGACTTGCAACACCTGAAAAATACGGTGGAGCCGGCTTTGATTACGTTTCACTCGGTCTTGCCTGTGAGGAGCTTGAGTATGTCGATACAGCGCTCAGGGTCATCCTTTCAGTTCATATAGGCCTCGTCCAGCTTCCGATACTGACATGGGCATCCGAAGACCTCAGAAAAAAATACCTGCCAGACCTTGCAAGCGGAAAAAAGATAGGCGCTTTCGGTCTCACTGAACCAAATGCAGGTTCAGATGTGGTTGCACTCGAAACAAAAGCAGAAAAAGATGGCAACGACTGGATCATCTCAGGCGAAAAGATGTGGATTTCGCTCTCAGACATTGCCGACACCTTCCTCATCTTTGCCTGGACTGACAACGAAAAACGCAAAAAAAGAGACCACTCCGGAATCTCAGCGTTCATCCTCGATCGTGGAATGCCAGGGCTTACAACCGCATCAATTCACGGCAAACTCGGTGTCCGCTCTGGAAACACCGGTTCAATCTCGATGAATCAGGTCAGAGTTCAAAATTCACAGATGGTTGGCCTCGAAGGTGAAGGCTTCAAGATCGCAATGTTCTGCCTCGACCAGGGACGCTACACTGTCGGCTGGGGCGCAACCGGACTCGTTAAAGCGTGCCTGGATGCCTCGGTTTCCTACGCAAAATCCAGGGTCACTTTTGGAAAGCCGATTGCCGAACACCAGCTTATCAAGGAAATGATCGGTTTCATGAGAGTCAACTACGAAGCCTCAAAACTCCTCAATCTTCAGGCAGGATACCTGAAAAATAAAGGCATGAGGTGCACCCGCGAGACTGCACAGGCCAAGTGGTTTGCCTGCAATGCCTCGGAAAGAGCAGCATCAGACTGCGTTCAGATCCACGGAGCATACGGGTTCTCAAACGAGTTCCCGGCAGAGCGCTTCTACCGCAACTCAAAAGGTGCGGTCATTTACGAAGGCGCCAGAGAGATCCAGGCTTTGATGTCAGCAGACTACACACTTGGCTACAGGGTTGACAAGCCAACCAGAAAGAGCCTTCCACCTCACCCGTTTCCAAACAATTTTTAGTGGCTCCGCCAATAAAACACTCCCTCACCCTTAATCCCTCTCCCAGACTATGTCCAGGCGAGGGGGATATAAACGGCTCCGCCGGTTAAGAGCTGATCTCTTGGAACAAGCTTATCTGGAAATCACTGGCCAAGCCAGATGATTTCAATAATTCTGAGTGGTAATGATATCCCCCTTGATAAGGGGGATAAAACAAAGATAAGAATTACAGTATCCTTCGCCCGAAACGAAGTTTTGGTAGAAGGTGGCTGAAAGCCGGATGAGGGAGTTTATCCTGCTCCGCCGGTTAAGAGCTGATCTCTTGGAACAAGCTTATCTTGAAATCACTGGCCAAGCCAGATGAAGATTTTTTTAGCCCCCCTTATGAAGGGGGGTAGGGGGGATTAAAAAACATCGGATTCATCAAAGGGGGTATATTTGAAACCTTGACAAAGTCGAGGCTAAAAACACTCCCTCACCCTTAATCCCTCTCCCAGACTATGTCCAGGCGAGGGAGATATAAACGGCTCCGCCGGTTAAGAGCTGATCTCTTGGAACAAGCTTATCTGGAAATCACTGGCCAAGCCAGATGATTTCAATAATTCTGAGTGGTAATAAAAGATATCCCCCTGTATCCCCCTTAATAAGGGGGATAAAAAAATAAGAACTACTAAAATCCTTCGTCCGACTGAAAGTTGGGAGAAAGTTGCTGGTGGATCTAATCCTCGACGAAAGTCGAGACCAAGGCTTTGACTTCCACCACAAAATCATTATCTTTGAATGTAAAGAGGTGAACGATGAAAAAAATCGGATTGGTTCTGACAGTTGTTCTTCTGGTTGCTGGTTTTGCAGCATGTGGAGACCAGGCAAAACCTGAGGAGCAGGTGAGTTTTGACGAGTCAAAATGCCCAATTGAAGTCACTAGCACATCAAAAACAATCAGCCCAATTCCAACGTTCATTCTCAACGTGAAAAACATCTCGCCTTACAACGTCACAGGCTTCAACGCCGGCGCAATCTTCTTTGACGAAAACGGCAAACCGTTATCGACAACACCGCAGGAAATTCCGTTTGATGGCGTTCTCGAGCCACTCACCGCAGGATCGGAATCCCAGCTTCAGACAATTGGCGAAGAGAAGGCAGTTTCACTGAAAGTCGTGATCAAGGACTGCATCTACACAAAGATGAACCCGGTTGACAAGATTTACGGCGAACTCCCCTACAAATGGACAAACCCTGCATACGACAAGGAAATCAAAAATCTAACAGGCAATTAGACTGACTTTCTCTGCATCCCGGTTGGACACATGTCATCAGGAACTTCCAGTCCCTGAATCCTCATCTGGTATCTTTTGCACCGTTTCCAAAGGGTTTTGCAGTAAAGATCTTCCATTGGCTTCAACAAGTTTTGCCTGTAATTTTCGAGATACTTGTGGTACTTGCATTTCTCAATAAACTGGCAATTATTGTCTTCCATAATCGGATTATAGGCAAATAGAAATAATTATCAATCGTCAATTTCGCAGCTGATAATCCTGTCCAGTCTGAATGTTCTGACTTCCTCCCGCTTGCTGTCGAAACCGGTGAGCGCCATGAACGTCTGCCCCTGAAACGTGACCATTCCTATCTTTTGTGGCGCAACAATCCGTTCTGATTCCTCAGCTTTCAGGTTCACATAGCCGATCTTCACTTTTCTGCGTGATCTTATTGCATTGTTGATCTGAGCCATCAGAAATGCTGGATCGATCTTTGTTATCTTCTTCGTTTTTTCCCTGACGATGAACTTCAGGACTCTGGAATCAACGATAATATCTGAGGTTCTGACTGGTCTTAGCAAGGTCAGACCCTCAAGGGACGTGCAGCGGCTTAAGGCAACGTAAAGCTGTCCATGTGCAAACGTTCTGCTTCCTAGGTCAATTGTTACTTTGTCAAAGGTTTTTCCCTGAGCCTTGTGGATCGTGACAGCCCAGGCAAGCTGGAGCGGTACCTGTGAAAAAGAGCCGACCGTTTCTGTTTCAATCTTCTTGTTTTGCTTGTCCCAGCCGTATTTTATCATCTCCCAGGTGTTGCGACCGACATCTACAACCTCACCCGATTCAAGACCGACCGATATTTTTGGCCGCATTCCATTGTCGTGGATTGCGATGACTTTTCCAAGCGTACCGTTGACCCAACGACCCTGGGAATCATTTGCCACGAACATGACCTGTGCTCCTTTTTTGAGTACAAGTTCAGTGTCTGTCGGAGTTGTTTTCAGGTCAAAAAGTCCGGAGGTTTCAGCCCTGAAACCGAAACCGTCACCTGGCAGCTGGTCAAGCTTTGCAGCGTTGATTTCGTCAGCCGTTTTGTTGATCGTGCACAGGACAACCTCGCCGTTTGCCGGCTCGTGGTTCGGCTTGACCCTTGAGTTTAATTCGTCAAGATGATTTTTTGAAGCCGAGTTGTTCCTGATCGCGTTGAGGATGTTGAGAAACCCGCCCTCTTTTTGTCTGTACACCTTATCAAGTTCGATTGTTTCAGGCGTCTGTGAACCGAAGCAGTTGGCGTCAAAAAAGTAGGGGCTTTTGTAAATTTGTGTGAAGATTTCGTTTTCGTCATATTTTACAACCGGTGGAAGCTGCATCATGTCGCCGAAGAAAACCAGCCTGACACCACCAAAAGGTTCGTCAGGTTTCGGCCCGTTGTACCGCATGAACGTCTCGACACAATCCATCAGGTCGGCACGAACCATCGAGATTTCGTCAATGATTATCATCTCAAGGTTGCCGTAAAGTTCGTGGGATTTCAGCTTTCTGATTGAATCAGGCGTTATCCCTGGTTTGAAGCCAAAAAAGGAGTGGATGGTCTGACCACCGGCGTTTATGGCTGCAACACCAGTTGGGGCCAGCACAACGTTTTTCTTCTTTGACGTTGACGTGAAGTGCCTCAAAAGTGTCGACTTGCCAGTTCCAGCCCTGCCGGTTATGAAAAGATTTCCTGTTCCACTCTCGATTTTTTCGAGAGCTTCCTTGAACCGGTCGTTAAATTCAATTGCCATCGGTTAGATTTTACAGGCTTGCTGGCAATATGCCGTTAAGCTCACAAACCAAGTTGTTTTTTGATGAAGTCCTCAAGTTTGCTGGACGTGTCCAAGCCTTCATGCTGGTAGATGATGAAGCCGGACTTGTCAACGATTGATACGTTAGGAACACCGAGACCGCCCCACTGATAATAAACCTCAGCCAGTGGATCAAGGGCGACAATGTAGTTCATGCCAAGCTCTGCAATGTATTCGGCACGCTCTATGTCCATGGTGTTGCCAGCGTCAGAATCAGTGCTGACGCCGATGATTCTCAGCCCTTTGTCCTTGTAGGTATTGTAGAGCCTTATCAGTTCAGGAATTTCCTTCCTGCACGGGAAGCAACGGGTCGACCAGAAGTTGACAAGAACTATCTTTGTGTCGGAGGCATTCAAAACTTCGTTGAAATTGACTGTGCCACCTTCATGGGTTTTCAGCGTGAAATCGACAGCTTTAGGCTTTATGGTTTCAGAGTCGATGGTCATGGTCGCCGATTTGTCATCCTTTGAAACCATTGCAAGACCGAGTTCATTTTCAAAGAAATCACCCGGGACAAGCAGCCTGTTTGAAACGAGGAATGGCTTGCCAGACATGGTTTTTTTCTTGTTCTGTGAGACATATTCAGCTTTGTCAGGGAAAATCTTAACCGTAAGCCCCTGACCCCTGATGACAGCCGACCTTTCTGAAGTCATCCAAACAATGTTGTGACCGGTGAATTCAGCCAGGAATCTGACAGGAAAATAGTAAATCCCGTCTTTTATTTGGGGCGCAGCATCGAGCCTGTGAGATTTCTCGTCCTGCGTGCCCTTGCCAACGACTACGATTTTATAGTTGATTCTCCAGTAAACTTCTAGGTCTTTTGCACCAACTGATGCAAAGTTAGTTGCCAGAACACAGAGAATCAACAGCGCTTTCAAATGTCTCATTTGCCTGCGGATCCCACCTTTCCTGGAAGATTCTGATGTATTTTTCACCCGGAACGATCATGTAGTAGTTTGGGAAAATTGGATCATACCATTCCGGTTTGAGCAGGTATTCTGGATCAGAGCAGATTTGGTAGGTAATGCCTGTGTTTTCGATTTTCTCGTCACGGGAAGCCTCGAAGCCGACGCCATCGGTGTTGATTGAGACGATCTTTAATCCCTTACCTTCATACTTTGTCCAGAGTTTTTCGAAGAGTTTGAGGACATCGACGCAACCGGCGCAAGCTGTGTGCCAGATTTGGACGATGACGACCTTGGTATCGGGTTCAGCAAGAACCTTTGAGAAAGTCAGGTTTTTGCCGTCACTGCCCAGGATCGGCCTTGTGAAATCGTTCCATTTGTATTTTATCTTGGATTTGTCGATGTCGACCGTGAGAGTGCCAGATTTCACAGTGAAACCTGTCTGGATGCTGATTGGTTTTGTAAGTTTGTCCAGGTCGATTGATGCCATGAAAAGCCTTCCGCTTTTGATTTTTACCTGTGAATTGAGTTTGATGTCAGATGAATCCAGTGATACCACATTTCTCCAGGCACCAATTGTTATTTTGTTTGGGAGGAACTCACTTGCAATTGATGCAGTTTTAATCGAGTTATCCCAAGTGAATTCAAATCCGAACCTTTCAAAGAAAAATCTGACCGGGACGTAGAAAAGACCATCTTCTTCATATGCAGCCACGTCAAGCCTGAAGCTCTTCTCACAGGCATATGCAACTTTTGAGTTTTTTCGCAATTCTATCTGGCAAGTTTCAGCTGATGATGATACCGGAAATATTCCGAAAACTGAGACAAAAAGTGTCATGGAGGTGATCAGAAAAACCGTCTTATTGATAATTCTTTTCATATTTACGTTTTATTCCCAATTTCCATCCTGTCAAGGCAAAAATCATTTTGGAAACTTGAAGAAATTTGACAATGGATTCGAAAATAAATAGAATATCATGTACGTTTGTTCAAAAAAGCCATGGATATTTTGCCCAGAGAGATAGCTTACTATCTAGACAGTTTATTTGAGGTCGATCCACACGATCAGGCGCATGCAAACAACGGTTTGCAGGTGGAGTCAAGCGTGCCGGTTACAAAAATCGGCATGGCGGTTGACGCTTGCCTTTCTGCGTTTGAACTGGCAAAAGAGACTGGCTGCCAAATGGTGATCGCCCATCATGGCATCTTCTGGACTGGCCACGGCAACGACCCGAGAGCCATAAACATCCACGGCAAGAGGCTTTCCTACGCCTTCAACAACGGGATCTCGCTCTGGTCCTGCCACCTTCCGCTTGATGTCCACCCGGAGTTTGGCAACAATGCAGTTCTTTCAAAGATGCTTGGCCTAACAGATCGCAAACACTTTGGAGAGTATAATGGTAAAAAGATCGGTTTCATGGGTAGAATCGTCCCAACCGATCTTGAAAGTGTCGCTTCAAAACTGGAAGAAAACCTGCCAGAGTGTGCAGCTTACACCTGGAATTTTGGCAGGGAAACCATCGAGACCGTCGGAATCGTAAGCGGTGGCGGTGATTTTGCAATTCCCGAAGCTGGACAGCTTGGACTTGACCTGATTGTTACAGGCGAGATGGGTCACGAGCTGTATCATGTGGCAAAAGAGTATGGTGTTAACGTTATTTGTGCTGGTCACTGGTGCACTGAAACAACAGGAATCCAGGCGCTTGGAGAGAAACTGAAGGCCCAGTTCGGGCTTGCGTGCGAGTTCCTTTCAATTCCTACAGGCCTTTGAGGGGGAAAAGATGGAAGCCATCATCAAAATCAAAAATCTTACGAAGAAGTTCAAGGACAAGACGGTTCTGGAGAATCTCAACTTCGAGATACCTGAAGGTGAATCTTTTGGAATCCTTGGGCCAAACCGGTCGGGCAAGACGACGCTCATAAACATAATGTGCGGCATCGATAAACCGACTTCAGGCGAGGTCATCATATCAGGTATAAACATAGCCCAAAACCCTGCAAAAGCCAGAAGTCTAATCTCACTCGTCCCTCAAACATCAGCTCTCTACCCTGATCTTTCAGCCCACGAGAACATCAAGTTCTTCGGCAACTTCCCCTCAATTCCATCAAAAAAGGTTAGGGAGATAGGAATAGAGGCTCTTGACCTGTTCGAACTGACACCTGAAGCACACATTCCAATCAGCCAGCTGCCATACTCGTACGCCAAGAGGCTTTCAATCGCAGTTGCAATGCTTTCCGACCCAAGGATCATCTTCCTCGAATCACCGACTGAAGGCACCGACGACCGTTCATCAAGGATCATAACCGATGGGCTCAACCTCCTGTCAAACAGAGGTAAAACCATTGTCATCGCAACAACCTATACCAGGGAGATCAATGTCGTGTGCAGAAAAGTGGGTATCATGCACCACGGAACAATGCTCGCACTCGACTACATCGAAAACATCCTCAGCTGCTTTGGCGAACAGAACCAGATCGAACTTGAAGCCGAAGGACTCGAAAACATCCCGATCGACATCATAAGACGCCAGCTGTTCTGCTCGGTTCCAATCGAATCGGTGGACAAGTTTGGCTCAACGCTGATCATCAAGCTGGAAAACACAACCGAAGTCCTCTCAATCATCCTAGAAGCTCTCGGCGATTCAGGCATTCCGGTCAAAAACATAAGGCTTTCAGAAGGAAGCCTTGAGAACGTATTCTACAAGCTCGCCGGACGCGAGCTGAAAGACTGAGAGGGGTAAAGATGGGCAAAAACATCCTCACAGGTTGGCTGCAAGTTACAATAAAAGATTTCAAGATCCTGATAAAAAACAAGTTCCTCCTCCTTATTTTCGTATCGGTCATTTTGGCGCTGGTGATGTTCGCATTGTTTGTCAGGTTCTATCTTGGTCCCATCATCATGACCTTCTTTGATTTCTCCACATTCTACCCGTCGCTGACGACCTACTATATCCTGTGTGTAATCTTTGCGGTTACGATCTTCATGATGAGCCAGGGCGCTGTTTCAATAACAAACGAAGTCAAACATGGAACTGCCGACAGGATGAAAATCATGAATATGCCTTTCTTTGCGTTGGTCTTTGGCAAATTCATGTTTTACTATCTCTCGGCCGTCATCATGGTCATTTTATACAACATCGCCCTTATGATAATGTTCTTATCATATTCCACCTACGTTTGGTCATGGGGTATCACAAACCTGGCCGTCTTTATCCTTCTTTGGCCCTTGATCATGGTTTTCCTGGCCGGTATGTTCTACAGCCTCGTAAGATCCCTCAAAGGCAAGAGGGAATGAAAAAAATCTACAGATCGAGAACTGATAAAGTCATCAGCGGTGTCTGTGGAGGAATCGGCAAATATTTTGGCATTGACCCAACTATCGTAAGAATCATCTGGGCTATCTGCATCTTTGCAATGGGAACAGGAGTTTTGGCCTACATCATCGCTATGATCATCATTCCTGTCGAACCGCTCGAAGGCGAACCTGAAGTCACAAAGCCAGATGGTTCGGTTGACCTCTACAGATCAGAACAGGCAAACGTAAATGTGAATTCAAAAACGTTGCTGCTTGTCATAGGCTCAATAATTCTTCTGGTCGGAATCCTGTTCCTGATTGGGAACATTTTTGGAACGATCGGATGGGTGTTTTCGATTGGATCAAAGATTTTCTGGCCTCTAGTGATCATCGGCGCAGGCGTCGCCGTTTTGATCGGTTATTTCAGGAAATAAATCACTCCATCATTCTTGATGTGAAGAGCATGTCGGCCGTTGCGCGATTACACGCCGTTGGTATATTGTTGAGAACCGCAATCCTAAGCAAGGCCTTCACATCAACATCGTGTGGCTGAGCCGACATTGGATCCCAGAAGAATATGAGTATGTCAATTTTTCCTTCAACAATTCTTGCGCCTATCTGCTGATCACCACCAAGAGGACCTGACCTCAAACATTCGACCTTAAGGCCAGTTTCTTTTGCTACAACAGTCCCTGTTGTCCCTGTCGCAACGATTTCGTGTTTGGATAGTTCTTCCCTATGGTTGAGCGCCCAGGCAACTATTTCCATCTTCTTGTGATCGTGGGCAATTAAAGCTACTCTTTTCATTTTTTTTCCTTTCAACCGATAATAACACGTAAATATTAGGGGATCTTTAAGAAAAATGGTGGAGCAGAGGAGATTCGAACTCCCGGCCTCGTCCTTGCGAAGGACGCGCTCTGCCAACTGAGCCACTGCCCCACATCACAAAAGATTCTACAAAACTGCCAGGAATATGCAACAAACCTTGAAGTGCGCCACTGATGAAATAGAATTATCTACTTGGAGGTGTTGCATGAAAAAGTATTGCCTTCTCATCATCGCCACAATGGTTGCGCTCGCTTCCTGCGGCGGCATCAGACAGGGCATCAAGGGCAAGCTGGTGGACGCTATATTTGGCGACCCAGTCAAAAACATTCAGGTAAAGCTTGTTGCAATCGATGGTACAGCCACAAAGGCCATTACTTTTATTGTCAAAAGCGATGACGGTGAGTTTCAGCAATCGCTTGATCCAGGCAGATACAGGATCGAACTCGAAGACATAACCGAAGACTTCAAGTACGGCAGACAGGTAAACCCATTCACCATTGAAGAAGGCAAAGCCGTCGACATAACCTACAAGATGGATCCAATCGTAAAACAGTGGATTCACGGCACGGTCATGGAGAAGGAAACAAAGAAACCTATACCGGATGCAACCATCAAATTTGAAGAGACGACGTGCAAAACCGACAAGAACGGTGGCTACACCCTGAAAAACTTCAGACCGGCCGTCGTTAAGCTTGAAATCACTGCAAAAGGTTATGCCCCGTACGTAAAAGATTACAAGATGTCCGAGGGCGAATCCATCGAAGATTTCGAACTCACCCCAACAGGTTACATCGAAGGCGCCAAGGTCAACCTTTTGAACGACCTGATGAGCTATGTGGTCGAGGTATCCAATGGTACTGACGAGGACACAATATCTTCTGTTGATACGATAATCAAAGGGATCGCGCCACCAACTGTCAACATCACCACTGGAGACCAGGAATTTATCGGTGTGGATATGAAATTCTTCAAAAAAACTGGCGAGAAATGGGCACAGATAAAACAGGACGAGTTCGACAAACTCACCGAAACCCCATACAAGAAGGCTACTGACAGATTCAAATCTGCTTTCGAACAGTTCAACAAGCTCAAGAAAACAATCAGCACAGACGTCGAAAACATTGAGTCGGCAAACCTGGTCAACTACAAATTCCAGGCAACATTTGAAGACACGACCTACGAATGTAACCTCTGGCTCTATTTCGACGGCAACTTCATGGGCTATCCAACAAAACTCACGATGAAATCGAGTGGAAAATATTACGAATACTCGTTCTCCAAATTCAACTCACCGGAAAACAGGATTTCAGCCCCGGAAATCAAGTAATAACGACCGGCCATAAATTAAAAACCCTGGCTTTATGCCAGGGTTTTTAATTTGCAATCAGATTTATTTCTCGGGCTTATCCAAAAGCATCGACGCAGCAAGGAGGATTGCGCCACAAACAATGCCGATGTCAGCCACATTGAAGACCGGGAAGTGGATTATCCTGAACTCGATGAAGTCGATGACGTAGCCTCTGATTATGCGGTCGGCAAGGTTGCCGATTGCTCCACCAAGGATTGCGCCAAGGCAGATTCTGGCAAAAATAGTGCTGGCAATCTTTGGGGCAAGGAATATTATTAACCCCACAACCGCAATGGCAACCAGTGAGAAAATGACGTTTCCCCCCTGTGCGATGCCCCAGATAATCCCTGAGTTATGGGTTCTTGTGATGTAAAGCCAGTTTGAAATCAGCGTGACTGACTGGCCATGCTGAAGGGTGTTTGAAACAATGATTTTCGAAACCTGATCCAGAACCAGCACAATTCCAAAAACTATAAGCTCAATGGTTGGAAATCTTTTCATTTATCCTCTTTTCGGCTTCATCTGCAGCCAACAAACAGAAAACAGTTTTTGTTTTTGAGGTTGAGCCTGACTTAATCTCTATTAATGATTTAGGAACATCCAAAATATCGGACAAGGTTTCAACCAATTCAGCATTGGCCTTGCCTTCAACCGGTTGCGACCTGAGTTTTATAACCAACGCCCCTTCAACAATTTCAATCGACCGCCTTGATGATCCAGGCTTCACCTTAACCTGGATGAGGCAGCCGCCTTTTGTGTCGGTTACAACAGTTTTGCCGATGAATCGACCTCGTCGGATTTATCTTCTTTCACCTGTGATTTTGATGAAAGCGATGCATCCATGTTGTCAAGAAGGTTTAAGAATGTGGTCAGATAAGCCCTGAACTCGCCCTTGAACTCAAGGAAAGCGTTCTTGATTGACCTGATGTTTGTGTTTGCCTCACCAACAACCTTTTCCGATTTCTGTCTGGCGTCTGCAACAATGAGTTCAGCTTCCTTTTTCGCAGCTTCCTTGACGTCGTCTGCTGTTTTTTGGGCAAGGGTGAGGGCAGACTGGATCTGGTTTGAGGTTGCCCTGAAGCGGTTCACTTCCTCGGTGAGCTTTGCAACCTTTTCGTTTAATTCCTTGTTTTCGCGATAGAGCAGGGAGAAGTCTTTTTCAACCTGTGCCAGGAATTCTTCAACCTCAGGTTTGTTGTAGCCTGAAACCTGGGTTTTGAAAGTTTTGTGCTGGATATCGAGAGGTACTAGCATTTTAAGCCTCCTTCAGAGAGTGATTGTAAACAAAGATGCGTTCCTGTCAACGTCTTATCGAAACATGAGCAAAGTTTGCTGGCGCAAACGTCTTTGAGCCATAGCCCAAAACATTGTCTGAAACAGCAATTACGCCATTTATTCCAAAAAGCTGGGCAAACGGACAATCAGTATCAATCATCTGCGCCAGATTGTCCAAAACTGAATCGCGACTGCTTCCAGCCTTCTGGGTCGACTCCTTCAAGAGTCCAAGATACTGCTCTGGTGAGTAGCCAAGTGCAGTTTTAATTATTTCTGTTGACACCGGAAGTGAAAGGATATCGTATTTATCAGGTGTATTTTGGATTGATCCGAAAACAAAGCACTCGGTTTTGCCCGATGACAGCGCCGAGATGTATGCATCCTGACCTAAAACCTTGATCGTTACTTTTACGCCCAAACCGGTTTCGATCTGGGACTTCAGTTTTTCACCAAAAGTTTTGCCAAGCAAAACCGGAACCACAATTTCCATCTCCTTGAAATCAGGGCTTGTTTTTTCGAGTTTCAAAGAGAACGGCGAGTGAAACCCGTTCCAAACCTCAGCATTGAGTTTTGTGGGGTTAATCGAGCTGACGACGGCTATCCTGTTGTCGGCGTTTGAAAACTTTGCCGACTTGCAGTTGAAGCCGATTGAAATCGTAGCAGGTTCAGGGGTAACGACCAGCTTCATTCCGGCTTCACCCTTTGCTTCATCAACGAGGTTTTCACCGATGCTGGCAATTTCTATTCTTCCCTGTCTCAAATCCTCGTAGGCTGTTTCGCTGGTGTTCCTGATTTGAAAATTAACCTGCGAAAGAGCTGGCTTTATTGGAGAATTTGGATTCGGCTCAAGGATCACCTTCAAATCCTGAACGTATTTTTTGATGGCAAAGGCTCCGGTTCCAAGCGGAAACTTTTCACCATCCTTCCAGATCGAGGCATATGTCGAAGCCAGTTTTTTGAGGAAGTGTTCCGGGGCATCGTGGGTTTTGATGACAAGCGTCGCATCGTCTGTCACTTCCACGCCATCGATGGAGGCCGACCTTCCCTGCGAAAAAAGTGTGAAGCCGGGAATGTTTTTTACGATCCACGAGCTGTCGGTCATTGCAAGCGCTGAAAGCGCATCAGCTACATTCTGAGCTGTCAAGCTCGAACCATCAGAGAACTTTCGGTCATCAAGGTGGAACGTTATCTGTCCATCGCCGATGTCCCATGATTTTGCAAGATTTGGAGCTGCGTTCATGTGCTCGTCGTAAACCGTCAGCGTCTCGTAAACCTGCTTTATGAACTCTGGCGGTGGAGGGTTTGCCGAAGCCGGCTCGAGCGAGTCAAACGTTCCGACCATTGCTACATTGAGAATCTGCGCTGGTTCCGGTATATCAATGCCTGGAACGCCACATGAGGCAAGCGCCAGTGTTGCAAGCAGCAAAATAATCTTTCTCATCATTTAAATTTTAAGCCTTGGGTCAAGAGCATCCCTCAACCCGTCTCCGAGGAAATTGAATGCAAGCACGACAACGGCGATGATCAGGCCAGGAGCGACCCAAAGGTGCGGGTAGTAGAGGGCAAACTGGAAACCATCGTTGATAATCGAACCCCATGAAGGCATCGGTGGTCGTACGCCAATGCCGATGAAGCTCAAGCCGGCCTCGCTCATGATTGCCGAAGCAATGCCAAGCGAGGTGTAAACAACGATTGGTGCGATTGTGTTTGGAAGGATGTGACGTGTGATGATTCTCGTGTTCGAGCACCCGATTGCCACAGATGCTTCAACAAACTCTGTTTCTTTCAGATAAATAAACTGACTTCTGACAATCCTGGCAAGAGAAGGCCACCCAACAATGCCAAGGGCTATGAAGACATTTATCAGATCACGACCAAGTATGGCCATGACCGCAAGAGCAAGGAGCAAGCTTGGAAATGAGAGCATGATGTCAGTGAATCTCATGATTATGTCATCAACCCTGCCACCGTAGTATCCGGCGATTGCCCCAAGTGGAACGCCAATAAGGAGCGAGATCAGCTCGACAACGATTCCGACATACAGGGAAATTCTAGCGCCGTGGACAATTCTTTTTGCAATGTCTCGGCCAAGGTTGTCTGTTCCAAGCAATGGTTTTGGTGCCGGTCCCATCTGGGTTTCTGAGACCGAGAGGTCTGAGGCGTCTTTCTGATGGAGTCTAAGGACGCCGGTTTCATTATCCATGACAAGATAGGCTATTCCGAGGTTCTCCCAATCATCAACCTGGACAAGTTCAGCTCCAACCGATTCCCTCGACGACATGACATGTTCACCTTCGGGTCTGAACTTGAAGAAATGAATCTTCTGCTTAACCTGCCTGGCGCTTACAAACGTGGACATCTGAGGGTCAAAGCCTATTATCTTGTCAAAAGGCGACATCTCGCCGTTTGGTGTCGGAGCCTGTGCAATCACTCTCACTTTGCCCTGGGGGTCAGCAACCTTTACGGCTTTGCCGGTCTTTACAAACTTGACGTCAATCTGCTTGCCGTCCACATCAACCTTTTCAGTAAACGATTCAACCGACGATGAACCAACTCTGTAGATGAAACCATCTTTTGCGTACGCTTCCTTTGATCTGCCGACATAAACCTGCTTCATCGGAGGAACGAGCGCCATGTCAAGATTCTGGATGTTCGGTTCCGGGGCAATGACGTCAGCAAGGATAGCCATCGCAATCATCAGAAAGATGATGCTCATGCCAATAATTGCCAGCTTGTGCCTGAAGAGCCTTGCAAAAACTTGTGACATAAGGGTAGTCTGCTTCATTTGAGCCTCACCCTCGGATCGATGAACGAATACGAGATGTCGATGATCAAATTGACGGTTACAAAAACAATTGCGAGGAAGAACGTCAATCCCATGACAACAGGGAAATCCCTCTGCTCAATGGCCGTGATCATGGCAGTTCCAAGTCCAGGCCAGTTGAAAACTTTTTCTGTGATGATTGCGCCAGCCATGAGGCTTGCAAAGTTGTTGCCGATGACTGTTACAATTGGGATTAAAGCGTTTCTGAAAGCATGCTTGAAAACAACCGAAAAATTGGACAGGCCTTTTGATTTTGCAGTCCTGACATAATCCGACTTCAAAACTTCTAGCAAAGACGATCTTGTCATTCTTGAAATAATGGCCATTGGGATGGTTCCAAGGGCAATGGTTGGCAAGACGATGAACAAAACATTGCCATCGCCATAACCTGTTCCTGGAATGAGTTTGAGCCATGAAACAAAGATTAGAAGCAAAAGTAAACCCAGAACAAAAATGGGCATGGAGACGCCCAATAAAGCCAGCAACATAAAAAAGTTGTCTGCAAGAGAGTATTGTTTTGTTGCTGAAACGACGCCTGCCGGAATGCCCACAAGGATTGCAAAAAGAATTGCAGTGATGGCAAGCCTTAAGGTTGCAGGAAGTTTTTCGGAGATGATTTTTGAAACAGGCTCCTGGTTTTTTATCGAGTTTCCGAGATCGCCGTGAACTGCCTTCCAGACATAGTCGACATACCTTTGGGGCCACGGTTTGTCCATGCCAAGCTGGTGCTCGATTCGAGCCTGAAGCTGAGGGTCTGGGTGTTGACCGAGTGCAAGTCTCACAGGGTCACCAGGCACAACAAGGAACAGCAAAAAAGTGATCAGCGTAACCCCGATGATCACCGGAATGGCCAGTAACAATCTCCTGATTATATAATTGATCATTTTCCCTTGCCAAAAGGGCGGGTTTTAAAACCCGCCCTTTATCATTGCAGTTTGGATTTTGAGTTTATTTGCTTCCGATTGTGATTGTGCCAAATGTCATGATGCCCATGGCTGTCCTGTAATAACCCTTGACGTTTGGCTTGAGGAGCGACCAGTTGATCTGGAATGCGATCGGCATCCAGCAGGCGTCCTTCATTGCAATTGCCTCTGCGTCTTCATACATGGCCATTCTCTTTGCCGAATCAACTTCGGTTTTTGCGTCCCTGACGAGCTTGTCAAATTCCGGATTGCTGTAGAAAGCGCTGCCGCCGTTCTGTCCGGCGTTTGCTGAATCAAGAAGCACCCAGAGGAAGTTGTCTGGATCTGGATAATCTGCAATCCAGCCAAGACGGAACAACGGGTACTGGCCGTTGTCAATGTCCTTTAGATAGGTTGCCCAGTCAGCCGAAACAAGCTCAACCTCAATGCCGAGGTTTGCCTTGATCTGTGCCTGGATGAACTCACAAACGCTCTTGTGTACGGCGTTGCCCTGGTTGTAGGCAAGGGTGAGTTTTGCAGGAATGACTGTTCCTTCCGCCTTCGCCTGTTCGAGCAGTTCCTTCGCCTTGACCGGATCGTACGGATAGGCCTCGGCCTTTGAAGAGAAGTTTGGCATTGACGGTGGGATGATGCCTGTGGCCAGAATGTGGCGACCGTTGAAAATCTTGTCGATGATTTCCTGGCGGTTCACGGCGTAGTTGATTGCCTGTCTTACCTTAACATTATCGACCGGTTCTTTTTTGTTCTGGAAACCGATGTAGTAAACGGCAAGCTCTTTGACCGACATCATCTCATTTTTGAGGATCGGGTCGTTCTTGACGGAGTTGAAATCGGCGTCTGGAATGAGAACCCAATCAAGGTTGCCGGCTTTGTATTCAAGCATCCTTGCGTTGTCGTCCTTGATGACCGGGAACTGGACTTCGTCAACCTTGCTGTATCCTTCGTCAACGACCTGATCTTTGTATCCCCACCAGTCATCATTTCTTACCAGGATAACCTTTTGGTCGCGTTTCCACTCGACCATCTTGAAGGCGCCTGTTCCGACCGGTTCGGTTTCAAACCACTGCCCCGGTTTCTTTCCGGTTGCGGTTTTTTCTTCCTTTTTCTCTTCGGTCTTTTCTTCAGTCTTGTTCTCTGCTGTCTTGTCGTCTTCGATAATCATCGGATTTTCGTAGGCTTCAACGACATTTTTGTCCACAACGTAGGCTGTGCTGTAGGTCATTTTGTGGAGGAAGATGCCTGATGGCGCTTTGATTGTGATCTGGAGGAGTTTCTGATCCAGAGCCTTAATGCCTGCAAGATCAGTTGTCTTTCCTGATGTCACATCTTCAAAGCCGACGATTTCATCGAAAATCCACGTCCTTTCAGACTTGGTCTCCGGCTTGAGAACCCTTTCAAAGCTCCACTTGAAATCGGCTGCAGTGAGTGGGTCGCCGTTTGAGAACTTGGTGTCGCGGAGGGTGAAAGTATAGATTTTTCCATCATCGCTAACAGTCCACTTCTCAGCAAGGCAAGGAATGATGTTTAGGTCTTTATCGTAAGTAACCAGACCCTCAAAGATCTGGAGTCCGACGTTGTGCGAGGTGTCGTCTGTGATCCTGGCTGGATCAAGAGTGGGGACATCTGATGCTATCGGGAATCTGAAAACAGCCTTTTCACCGGTCGGTTTTGCACCACCATCACCGGTCGGCTGTTCACCGCAACCGGCAAACACACCAGCAACAACGAGAACACATGCAACCACTGCAAACAGTTTCTTCATGCTTCCTCCAGTAAATTGTCTAATTAGTCACGAACGTACGGGCAGGCTGTGAAATGGCCGTTGCCTATGTCGACAAGCGGATATTCTCCAGACGTGCACGGGAATTTGTTCTTTGCGTAGAACTCGCATCTGGTGTTGAACCTGCAACCGGGCGGTGGATTGATTGGTGAAGGGATGTCGCCCTGGAGAAGCTGCCTGTCCTTTTTGAGGTGTGGGTCTGGAATCGGGACTGCCGAGAGGAGGGCTTTGGTGTATGGGTGCTGTGGGTGCTTGAACAGCTCTTCTGACGGTGCAAGCTCGACAACCTTGCCAAGGTACATGACCGCGACTCTGTTGCTGATGTGACGGACAACGGCCATGTCATGGGCGATGAACAGGTATGTGAGTTTGAACTTGTCCTGGAGCTCTTCGAGCAGGTTGATTACCTGTGACTGGATCGAAACGTCAAGAGCCGAGATCGGTTCGTCGGCAACGATGAACTTTGGGTTGAGGATGAGTGATCTTGCGATACCGATTCTCTGCCTCTGTCCACCTGAGAACTCGTGTGGATACCTGTGGAGGTATTCCGGACGGAGACCTACGGTTTCCATGATCTCCATGACAAGCTCTTCGCCGTCTCTCTTGCTCTTGCTGAGATTGTGGACAATGAGCGGTTCACGGATTGTTTCGCCAACCGGGAGCTTTGGGTTGAGCGATCCGGCAGGGTCCTGGAAGATGATACTCATATTGCGCCTCATCTTGCGAAGTTCATCGCCGCGAAGCATCATAACATCATCGCCATTGAAAAACACTTCACCCGATGTCGGCTTGTGAAGCCTGATCATTGTTTTGCCGACAGTTGTTTTTCCTGAACCGGATTCACCGACAAGCGAGAGTGTTTCGCCATCCATGATTTCGAATGAAACATCGTCGACTGCCTTTACATGGCCAATCGTCTTCTGGACGACTCCACCCTTGATCGGGAACCATTTCTTGAGGTTTTTTACTTGGATGAGCGGTTGCATGATCACAGCTCTCCTTTCGTTATCTTGTGCCAGCACCTGCACTGCCTGCCATCTGCAAACTCTTCAAGCGGTGGCTCAAGTTCTTTGCACTTCTGGTCTGCCCTTGGGCATCTCGGATGGAATTTGCATCCAACTGGGAGCCTGTACGGGTTTGGAACAAGACCTTCAATGGTCGGGAGTTTTTCTTCAGTTTTGGGCTGGTCGACCCTCGGGATCGAATGGAGAAGTCCCCAGGTGTACGGGTGCATCGGGCCTTCGAATATGTCCTTGCAGGTTCCGTATTCGACAATCTTTCCAGCGTACATGACGATGATGTTTTCAGCCATTTCAGCCACAACGGCAAGGTTGTGGGTGATAAGCATGACAGCTGTTCCGAATTTCTTCTTGAGTTCCTTCATCAGTTCGAGGATCTGAGCCTGGATTGTAACATCAAGTGCAGTGGTTGCCTCGTCGGCGATGAGAATTTCGGGGTTGCAGGCCATTGCAAGGGCGATCATGACCCTCTGCTTCATACCACCTGACATTTCGTGCGGGTAGTTGAGAATTCTGCGCTCTGGGTCAGGAATTCCGACTAGTCTGAGCATCTCGATTGATCTCTGCCATGCCGGGGTTCTGAGTCTGAGGCTCTGGAGTTCCTTTTTGATTTTTGTGGCAAGGGCATATCTTGAAGCAAGCCTGTTTGTTACCTTTGTTTTTCTCTCTTCGTCAGCCTGGCAGAACAGACGGTTGTACTCGGCATCAGCATCGAGCTTTGCCTTGGCAATGTCAGTTTTTTCCTTTATGCCAAGCTTCTCATGCTCCCTCATCAGCCTGTTGAGCTTTAATGCGTGCTCTTCTTTTTTCTGCTGGGTTGCGTTGTCATGCTCTTTCTTGGCAAACTGGATCTCCTGGAACTTCTTTTCTTTCAGGTTTGTGTAGTTTGCCTTGATGTTTGCAATCTTCTCTTTTGTGGCAACAGCAAGCTTCGCCTTTGTCTCTTTGAGTGAAGCCCTTTCTTTGCCAATTGATACGTTTGTTATCATGTTCGGGATCATGTCTGCAAACAGATAGATGATTGATGAGCCAAGCCAGACAAACCACCACTTCCAGAAGATGCCCCACGCCACGACCCTCATGCTGAAGTTGAAATTGCCAAGTCCCTGGTGAAGGGTGAGGGTTTCTGATATCTGGTCACCGATTTGGAATACCGGGTTGAGGGATGTCATCGGTTCCTGGAAGATCATCGAGATTGCTGCGCCTCTGAGCTGTCTGATACGCTGGATGCGAGCTTTTACGAGATCTTCATTGTGGAACAGAATCTGTCCACCTTCAATGTTGCCTGGGACATCGATGAGTCTCATGATTGAAAGCGAAGTGACCGATTTACCACAGCCAGATTCGCCAACGATTCCGAGTGTTTCACCTTTTCTGAGTTTGAAGCTTACATCATCGACAGCTGGTACGACTCCGTCGGAGGTATGGAAATACGTCCGAAGGTTCTTTACTTCCAATATGACTTCGTTTTCCATTCTTCCTCCTTAGATTTTGAGCCTTGGGTCAATGGCATCCCTGAGTCCGTCACCCATGAAGTTCGATGAGAGGGTGACAAGGAAGATCAGGAGGCCTGAGAAAATCGACGGCCACGGCTGTGAAAGGAAGTAAGCCCTGGCTTCATTGATGATGCCGCCCCATGTCGGTGTTTCAATTACGTTGACACCTAGACCGAGGAATGACATTGATGATTCAGTCATTATGACTCCACCAATCATAAGTGTCATTGAGACAATGATTGGGGCAAGCGCGTTTGGAAGCATGTGACGGAACATTATGCGCCAGTCTGATGAGCCAATTGCCGACGCAGCCTCAACGTATTCAGTTTCCCTGATTGAGAAGAACTGGCCTCTGATCATTCTTGAGGTTCCAGACCAGCCGAACACCGTGAGGATGATAATGATGACGAGTGGTGAACCGCCAAGGAATGCCGAGAGCAGGATGAGGATCGGAAGCTGTGGAACTGCAAGTTCGATCTCTATGATCCTTTGGAGGGTTGCATCGACGAATCCTCCGTAGAAACCAGCCATTGCACCAAGGATGATGCCAATGAGGGTCGAGAGAATTACAACGGTCAGTGAGACGAACAGTGAAATCCTTGCGCCGTATGCGAGTCTGACAAGCATGTCATGACCTGAGCCGTCGGTGCCGAGAACGTGAATCGGAGCAGGTCCAAGGTCTTCATCCTGTGGGCCTTCATAAATCACATTGCCCTGATCGTCCTTGAGGGTGATGACAGTCTGGTCGGGGGTTGTAAACATTGGCTTGTAGAGGTCAATCTGCTGGTTGATCGACTTATGGTACTTGACGAGTCTTGCCCTTGAGACAAAAAACTCGATCAGTTCTTTTTTTACATTGACAGGGATACCGTTGCTGTCTTTGATGATTCTGTCATTTTCATCCTTGGCAATTTCGATTTTCCTGTCAAGTGAAGAAACCCAGCCATATTCCTTCAGGCTTGTGTTGTACAGGTCTTTGTAATTCTTTATCTGACCCGTGATTTTGTCCTTGTAGGAAGCATTGAAGGTCTCTTCGTTGATGGTTGCCATTCCGGTTTGGAGGGCTGTTTTGTAGTCCTCATCTGTTTTGAAATTGAACCAGAATGCAGGCCCACCAGGATAAACATCTTTGTTGTCCCAGTCTGGGGCGCTGATTTTTACTGCAACTCCCGGATATGAGAACGGGAGCATCTTCTGTTCACCGCCGGCGTACTTGACCGGGTAGCCTGTAAACACTTCAAACAGTGGCGCTATAACTGCAAGGAGCACCATTGCAAGCAGGATGTAGAATCCGAAGACCGCCATTTTGTGCCTTCTGAAGCGGCTCCAGACCATGCCCGAGAATGAATAGGATGAGGCTGACAGGATTTCCTGCTCGTTCGGATTTTCGATGACTGTAAGTTTTTTCTTTTTAGTAGCCATCAGTCACCTCACGAAAGAGAAATCTTCGGATCAACAAGCGCATACACCACGTCAGTGATGATCAGCGAGATCAGCGACAAGAATACAAACAGCGTGAAGTCGCTCATCGCAACCGGTATGTCTTTGGAGATCAAAGCGTTGTACATCATCTTGCCCATACCATTGATATTGAATATCTGCTCGGAAATAACAGAGCCGCCGAACAAACCGGGGAGAATGAATGTAAAAATTGTGACGACTGGTATAAGGGCATTTCTTAGAGCGTGTTTATAGAACACAACATTTTCAGCCAGACCTTTGGCTCTTGCTGTTCTGATGTAATCCATCTTTATGACCTCAAGGATGGATGATCGCATGTAACGTGAAAGTGTTGCTGCACCACCAAGTAATCCCATGAAAATCGGCAGTGAGTAGTTTCTTGCATAATCGATGAAACGCATGAACCAGTTGAGCTGATCGTGATTGGGCCACAACTGGAATCCTGCAGGGATGATTTTCAGTGTCACCGAGAAGAACATCATCAGCAACAAGGCAAACCAGAATCCCGGCATGGAGATTCCAATGTAGCTGATGAACGTTACAACATAATCAACCCCGGAGTTGTGCCTCCTTGCTGCGAATATTCCCAAAGGAATACCAACTAAGACATTCAACAGGAGGGTTGAGATTGTGAGAGTCAACGTTACAGGTAGTTTGGTGGCTATCAACCCCCAGACGGGAACCTTTTCGAATATTGATTTGCCCCAGTCCCACTTGAAGAGGATGTTTCTTGCCCATTTGAAATAACCCACATACCACGGATCGTTGAATCCGGCCCATTCTCTCTGCTTCATGATTTCTGTCTTCAATTGAGGTTGCAGGATCATCAGCTCTTCAAAGGGATCGCCCTTGAGTGAGAGAACGAAATAGATCAGGCCGGTAAGAAGGATGAACATGAAGAAGAAAATAATCAATCTTCTGACAATATAATTGCCCATTTCTTAGCCTTTCTATTAACGCAAAATGCGCCCCGGCTTGACCGGGGCGCCATATCAGTCGTTAATTACTGGATTATTTCCCTGTACCACCATGCGGCGTTCCAGTTTGGAGTGACCTGAGTGCCTGTCGGCTTGAAGTTTTCAAGATCGAACGGGCAGACATCGACGTCATATCTGTTGAACAGTGGAAGAGCCGGAAGCTCTTCAGTCCAGATCTTGGACTGTCTGTTGTAAACATCCTGGAGTTTTGCATCCGGGAGTTCCATTGTCATATCTGTGCAAAGCTGGTCGTGTTCCTTTGATGATGGCCAGCCGCCAACGTTCTGTCCCTGCCAGTAGTTGTCCTTGGTTGGAACCTGGTTTGCCATGAACAGGTTTGCGTTTGGTCTGATCGGGTTTGAAACCCATGCAAATTCAACAATTGACCACTCATGGCGAGTGAGGGACTGACCGAAGAGTTCCTTTGCCGGTACTGGCTTGGTGATGATCTTGAGTCCGACCCTGCCCCACATCTTCTGGAGCTGTTCGATGTTTTTTACACGGAATTCCTGTTCGGAGGTTGTCTTGATCTCGAACATGAACGGCTTCTTCGGGTCGCCGTCCTTGCATCTGATCATTTCGCTTCCGACTTTTGTAAGTTTCCATCCGGCCTCGTCGAGTAGCTTCTCAGCCATCTTCGGGTCGTACGGATACTTCTTGATCATCTCTTCATTGTAATACT
>CAYYJO010000025.1:0-26346 GCA_964472265.1 uncultured Caldisericales bacterium
CAATGAAAGGTACCATGTCCTTAATGAAAAAAATTTGCATCATGAGTATAGCGATAGCGGCAATCCTGACAGGATGCGGAGGAACAGGGCTTCCTGTAATCAACCCAAAGACTGTTGATCTTCCGGTTGTATCCGCTGTTGGCGAAAAGGTTGGAGAAGCTGTAACGTTCAGCTGGGAAAACCCCGACGGCACCACGGAAACCTGGAAACCTGAAAGAAAAACCCTTCTGACATTCTGGGTTTACGGCTGCTCGTCCTGTCTGCCAGAGTTTACGGCGGTTCAGGAGTTTGCAAAGCAGACAAAACTTGACATCCTTGTTGTGAATCTCAACAAGGTCAAGGACATCAGCCTGCTTGCCGAGATGCTGACGCTTCTGGAAGAACCGCCAACGGTAAAGATTGTGCTTGATCCAACTTCCGTTGTGGGAAAAGAGTTTGGAGTCCAGACGGTGCCAGATGCCATGATCATTGACGGCAATGGTAAAATACTGGTCAGACAGAAGGCAAGGGTTGACCTTCAAACGTTGGTGGAAATGGAAAAAGAGTCGGAGGTGAAATGAGACTTTTGAGCATCGCGTTCAAAAACCTTCGCCAGAGACCATCAGGCTTTATTGCTGCAGCCATAGCTATTACGCTGGCTTCAACGATACTGCTTCTGACGATCGGTTTCTGGGGAGGCTATGACACCGCGCTTTCGGCAAATGTGAAAGACATTGGAGCAAACATACTGGCAATCCCGAAAGGATGCCCGTATGAAGCGACCGGAGTCCTTCTTGCCGGCGGAAATATGAAATACACGATCACACAGGACAAGTTTGATGCCGTTTTGAAAACACCAGGCGTCAAGGAAGCCTCGGGTGTGATCATGGGCGTCAGAAAAGTGTTTGGCAACGGCCACGACAAAGGCCACGTTACCCTTGGAGTCGACGAAAACTACTTCAGGATGAGGCCACAGCTTGGGATCAAGGAATCTCCGAAACCAGGCGAAGTCATCGTTGGCTACTTCATGCACAAGAACATCCCGTTCAACATTGGTGATGAACTTCTCCTCAACGGCGAAAAACAGAAGGTTGTTAACTTCCTGCCCGAGACTGACACGGCAAACGAAACTTCCGTTGTTGTCGACATCAAGACTGCATGGAGGATGTTGAAGGCTGATGGCTATTACTCAACCATCATGATCTCAGTTGATGACCCATCAAAAGCCGATGAAGTTGCAAAAGCGCTTTCAAACATCCCTGATCTTCAGGTTGTCACGATGGACGATTTCCAGGCAACCGTCAAGGATTTCATAACCGGCGCACAGATTGCCATCATGTCTGTGCTTGCAATCATCCTTGTCATTGCTGGAATGGGTATTCTTACAGCCCAGGCAAGCTCGGTGGCAGCAAGAAAAGCGGAGATCGGAATGATGAGGGCTATCGGAGCCACATCAGGCCAGGTTGTTCTCATCACTGCATTTGAATCTATGATAACAGGTTTTATTGGAGCGCTGGTCGGTGTCATTGCCGGAGTTCTGCTGGCACCGCTTACAAGCAACCTTATAAAGGCGCAATTGCCACAGTCACCCACAGGATCAATCGTGGTCGTGTCATGGCAGGGCGTCGTCATTACAATACTTGCCGGAGTGATAATTGCCGTTCTGGCTGGACTGGCTCCAGCGATCTCGGCTGCCGGCACAAGACCGACGGAGGCGGCACAAGATGAGTGATATTATGATAAAAGTGGACAACCTCGAAAAAGACTTCAGAAGAGGCTCCGAAGTGATCAGGGCTGTCAACGGAATCAGCTTTGAAGTGCCAAGAGGGCAGCTCGTGGCCATCACTGGTGCGTCAGGTGCAGGAAAGACAACACTCCTTTCATGCATCGGACTCCTCGAGAAGCCGAGTTCAGGCTCAATCACAATCAACGACAAACCGATCAAGGGAATCTCAGAGACAGGAATGACGGTTCTGAGGAGACAGCTTATGGGCTTCGTGTTCCAGAGGTTTTTCCTCATTCCGACACTTTCGGCCCTAGAAAACGTCATGCTCCCGCTCTCGTTTGCCGGAAGGTCGAAGCCGAGAAGCGAAGTTATCGAGCTGATGAAAAAACTTGGCATGGGTGAAAGAATCAACCACAGACCAGGCCAGCTATCAGGCGGAGAGATGCAAAGGGTGGCAATCGCCAGAGCCCTCGTGCTCGATCCACCGGTGATCATCGCCGATGAACCAACCGGCAATCTTGACAGCAGCAATGCAAACCTGATGTTTGATCTTTTAAGGAAGCTCTCTTCCGAGGGCAAAACGGTTCTGGTTGCAACACACTCAGAACATCTTGCAAAAGCATGTGACAGAATAATACATCTGATGGATGGAAAGGTGGTACAGCAGTGAAAACTTTCAAGATGGTGCTTGTTTTGGTTCTTATGGTGGGTTCCCTTGCGGTTCTTGGAGCGTGCGGAACAACAGACAACGGGAATGGCGGAAATACCGGAAACAATGACAGCCAGACGGCGTTTGGCTCGGAAATCGACAAAACCAAGTATGAGAAGGCAACTGTTGACGGAATTCTCACAAGCCCGACTGACGAGTATTATGACAAGGATGTTGTAGTCGACGCTGTGATCACAAAGATTTGTCCGGCAGGCTGCTGGTTCTACGTGAAAGATTATGGTTCAGACTCAAGCGTTGAGCTTTACATAGACAAATTCAAAGACCGCTTCCTTGTCCCGCAGGGCATGGAAGGCCAGAGGATCAATCTTTATGGTCACGTTGAAGCAGACGTGAAGATGAACATCCTGGCTGCAGTAAGAATGGAGCTGGTAAAGTAAAATGGGATATACAAAGCTGGTTTTCTCCAACATCAGGTCAAAACCGCTGCGAACCGTTCTGACGATTTCGGCAGTAGCCATCTGCATCACGCTCCTGCTCTCGCTCCTTGGTTTCTTCATCGGCTACAACTCGGCGATGCAAGACGAGCTTTCAAATCTTGGTGTGCATGTGATGGCTGTTCCCAAAGGTTGTCCATACTCATCCACCACTCTCATCCTCCACGGCGGAAAAATTCCAAACGAAATCCCGCTTGAAGGACTCGGCCAGATCAGGAAAGTCGAGGGTGTCGACCAGGCTGAGGCTGTGGTCATGGGCGAACTGGATTTCATGGGTTCAACAAGAATCATCTATGGAACAACAGCTGGTTTCCCAGCACTCAAGAGCGCATGGAAGATCGTCGGAGCCTACCCGACAGGTGACAATCAAACGATGCTTGGCTCACTCATCGCCTCAAACCTTGGCAAAAACATAGGCGATACGATCACTCTCAACGGAGTCACGCTCTCTGTGGTGGGGCTGCTCGGTACAACTGGCGGTTCTGAAGACAGCTTCATCTATATGACCGACTCAGACGCAAGAAAAGTGATCGGTGACAGGAAAGGCTACACAGCCGTTTTAGTCAAGGTGAACCAGAGCGATCCGAAGTACATGACAATCGTTTCTGATGCGATTGAAAAAGTTGTTGATGCACAGCCGGTTTCAGTCAATCAGGTAAACAAAACTGTTTCAGATCTGCTCAATTCGGCAAGAACGCTCATGCTTTCAGTGACCTTTGTTGCCATAATCGCCTCTGCCGTTGTGGTTTCCGGGTCATCAATCATCGGAGTGATCGAGCGCACAAAACAGATCGGAATGCTCAAGGCCATCGGCGCCACCCCATCACAGGTCAGCTGGGCGATTCTGCTTGAATCAACACTCCTCACCTTCCTGGGAGGCCTGATCGGAGTCCTGCTGACGTTTGCCGTGCGGGTTCCGCTCTCACAGCTCCTTGGAACATTGATCACCGCTGCACCAAAAGCTGAAGAGCTTATACAGCTTCCGCTCCCGACTGTCCTGATTGCCGTTGCAATCTCGGTTGGCGTCGGAATCATTTCGGCGGTTGCACCCCTTATCAGAATTGCAAACATTCCGACCCTCAAGATGGCCGGATGAAGTACGAACTTGCAGCGACCACTTTTGTCTACAAGGGTGGTCGCTTTGCCATTCATTGGCATAAAAAAGTTTCAAAGTGGCTTCCACCTGGCGGACATGTCGAAGAGGATGAGCTTCCCCACCATGCAGCAGTCAGGGAGGTGCTTGAAGAACTCGGCATTCCCTGCAAGCTGGTGACCGGTTGCCAGCCTGATCTCGGAATCGAAACCGTTCCTCTACCAATATCAATCCTTGTTGAAAATATCGATGAAAGCCACAAGCATGTGGACATGATTTATGTGGCCACTACTGACAGGGATGAGCTTTCAGAAGGGTTTTCGTGGGTGACCGTTGAAGAGGCGGAAAGAATGGGTGCTCCTGTCGATGTTGTCAGGCTTGCCCGGATGGGTCTTGAAATCGTCAATTCCTGCGTTTTGCCCTGATTGAAGCCACAAGGTGCCTGATTGCGATGACCGGATGAATAAAAGTCATTCTTGGCCCCGAAAATCTCATCACAGTTTTCATTGCCTGTCTCATGTCCGGTTTGTAGCAGTGTATTTTGCAGGCGTTGCATGGCGGTTTCGGCTGTTTGTGCGGGCAGGCGTCGATGCGCTTTTCTGAGTAATCAAGAAGCTTTGCACAATCAGGACACAATCCATTCGACTTGTGCGCTTTTTTGCAGTATAGGGAAACCATTATCCTGATAGTTTTTTTCTCGGAAGCAACAGACATGACTAGAGTATAAAAACTATCCTTTTGCCAATCAACCAATAAGACACTGAAAAAGTCGGCATTTGGCGCAATTGTAAACTTTTAATCCCTTGAAGGCGTATTCAATTTTGAAAACACCAAGGAGGTTTGGAAATGAAGAAAACCGTATTGGTTCTCACAGCACTCGCGTTGTTGCTCGCCGGCTCGACGCTCACGTTCGCAAAGAACGAGAAGCCAGGCGAAAAGGATGACAAGAAGTGCAACTGGTCATCCAGATGGGACAAAAACCCTGAAACATTCAGGCTTGACCCGGATCAAGTGCAGGTTTTCACGCTGATTGTTTCAAACAACGACAAGAAAAACACCTGCAAGTTCGAATTCACGCCTGATGGCAGCTATGTTAAATTCGATCCGGCAACGGTTGAGATTGCCGCAAAGCAGTTAGCAAATGTAAAAGTGACCGTTACAATGCCGCCAAATCCAAACAACTCCGAAAAAGCAAACTTTAGGTTCTGGATCAAGCCCGGTGATTCCGACAAAAAGGAAATGAAATTCGGAATCCATTACAACAGAAAGCTCTGCCTCTTCAACGCAAAGTGGGAGAAAGAGTACGCCTTCGAACCGCTCAAACCCGGCGAAACCAGGACACAGGTTCTCATCGTGAGCAACCCGTCAAAAACTGATGCTGTTGCCATCAAAGTTGTTTGCGATGCCAAAAATATTGAGTTCTCAGCCACATCTTTCACAATCAAAGCAGGCGAAACTTTCAAGCTCACGGTGAAAATCACCCAGCCGGAGAAGGGCGATTCCTGGAAAACAGTCTGGCTTTTCAAGCTGGCAGCCGAGTGCGGATTGAAGAAGGAATTCAGCATTAGAGCCGTTTATCCCGGATTCTGCCTCTTTGACATCAAATGGGAGAAGGAACCATCGGTTGTTTTGGAACCAGGCAAGGATGGCACTTTCACTCTCATCATCAGAAACCTGAATCCGCTTGAAAGCCTTGATCTCACGGTTGTTTCAGATAACCCAAAAATGAAGTTCTCTGCAACGTCTTTCACAATTGCCAAAGGCGAATCATACAAACTGACGGTCACCGTCACACAACCTGAAAAAGGCAGCAATCCTTATGTTGCGTGGAAGTTTACAATCAAATCCTCTTGTGGAACCACCAAAGAGGTTGTGTTCAAAACAAAGTATTCTGATGACAGCAGGAAGGACTGCAAGTTTGAAGTGACGCTACCGCCAGGCCAGGAAAACAAAAAGATGCAGAGAGGAAAAGACGGCCAGATCATCATCCACGTCAAGAACACAAGCTCAGATACAATTGAATTCAAGGTTGGAACAAGCGTCGTTTTTGCAAAAGCTGATCCGGCGACATTCAAACTTGAAGCAGGAAAGCTAAACGTTGTTAAGATCAACATCAAAGTGCCGGAGAACTATGAAAAAGACAGTCTGGAACTGAATATCTCAGTCAAATCCGACTGTGGTGACAAAAAATCCCTCAAACTCAAGCTGGCAGTGACAAAGTAAGTTTAATTCAAATAAAAAGCCGGACTCATGGCGAGTCCGGCTTTTTTCATTCCTGGCGCTTAAAGAAGATAAGCCACAATAAAGAGCAGCGAGAGAACCGTAGTCAAAGCGATTGCCTGACCCATTGCTGCCGTGTAGTTGTTGCCCGGAAGGCTGTATTTGTTTGTTGAGACAACAACGCTGATTGCAAGCGGGATTGTCAGAAGCGTGATCAGTGACCACATTGGGAAAAGGCCGAAATAAACACAGATTCCGATTGCAAGGTAAGCCAAGCCGGATGTGATTGCAAGCAGGATTACCGAATTTTTCTGGCCAAGCCTCACAGCGATGGTTGTTTTGTTCTGGGCGATGTCGGATGGCACATCAAAAGTGTTGCTGATGTGGCCGATGTTCATGGTCAGCAGTCCAATCGGAATGCCGATCAGGGCTGCAACAAGGCTGAGCTGGCCTATGACAGCCGTCCAGATCCCAAGGGTGAGGAGTGGACCGAATGCGAAGAAAAGGCCTGTTTCGCCAAAGCCCCTGAAGTTGAGCTTGACTGGCGGGGCAGTGTAGAAAACAGCGATAAGACCGGTGGCTGCAGCAATGTAGACGATCGGCATGCCGACTTTGAATAGGAAAAACGCACCGATTCCCAAAGCGATGACGGCACAACCGATGCCGGCTCCAAGCACCTGGTTTGCGGTGACCTGACCGTGAATGATCGGGCTGTCGTGAAACTGCTGCTCCTTGTGGCCGAGTGTGTTTGATTTGAAATCGTAGTAGTCATCGAAGAAATCGCCTGCCGAGTGCGCCAGCACTGCTCCAACGAGGGCAAGCGCAAAATGCAGGCCGTTCCATATTCCAGCCTTTAAAGCCATGATTCCTGCAAGTGTGCCGGGCACGATGCTGACAATCAGGAAAGGCGCTCTTGCAGCCTTGAACCAAACCTTTAGCCAATTGATGATTTTCACGGATTCACCTCAGACAAGATAAGCAGCAGCGATTGAAAGTACGCCAACAACAAGAGCAATAATTGAAACGATGACGGCTTTCAGATAGTTTGTGATGGTTGAGCTAGACTCAAACAGCGTTTTGAACACAAAAAACATCGGAATCAGCGACAGGAAACCGAGAAGTGCAAGTGTCGGGAGGTATCCGAGGATCACGCCCAGAGCCAAAGCGATGTAGGACAAAACAGCCATTGAAACGACGATTATTTTGCTTGTTGAAAGCGTTACCATTCCAGACTTTTCGTCCATTGATTTGATCTTTGCAGATTTCAGATGGGCGACGATTGCCACCCAAAGCCCGACTGGGATCGAAACAGCCACCGTTTCTGGTACAATTCTGCCTGTCATGACGAATGCCATGCCAGACATCGCCAATGGCCCGAAAGCCAGGAAAACAGTTATCTCTTTGAGACCAATGAGCATGAGCGGTGTGAAAAGGAGGGCGATTGCTCCGCCTGCTGCAACGAAAACAGCCAGCTGCCAGCCGATGTTGAGCACGAAATAAATGCCGATGCCAGCATCAATTGCAAGGCAAAACAGCCCTGCAAAAAGCGTCCTTTTCCCTGAAAGCCACGAATCGGCAAAAAACGGCCTCCAGCCAGCAAAAAGTTTAACGTGTGAATCGCGAGGGTCGGTGTGGAAATTTGTGAAGTAGTAATAAAGGTAGTCACCGGCGAGCTGGGCGATGAATATGCCCAAAAACATCAACAGGTAATCTGCCCATCTCATCACGCCAAACTTCCAAAACATTGCTCCTGAAAGAATCGATGGGATGATTGAAGCTGTGAAAAGCATGAATTTTATTGTAAGAATCGATTTGCTTCTGGTATTTTTGTTATCCTGGCTCATTTTGTTCCTTATCACAAATTTTTGACAATACTAAGTTTATGGTTTTTCAAAACCGGAAAAAATAAAACTTAGAAAAAACCTGTTATTCTATTTTTTCATGCTTTCAGCCAGTTGTGCCAGCTGTGCCTTCATCTCTTCAACACTTTTCCTTATCGTTTCCAGCTCACCGAGCAGGTTGTCCTTGAACATTCAGCCATTCATTGGCCACCTCCACAAGATAATATAGCTGTTAATGGATTTTTTGCAAAATGTTTGCCGTTGTTGACAGCCAGAGGGTTAAACAATATTATCTCATCATGACTCACTTTTATGGGATTCCAGAGCTGCTTGAATCCGGTCTCGTCGTGCGCATTCCGACAACCGAGAATATCACGCTAACGCGCAGGATAGAAAAGATTGTTGACAGCTCGGAGTTTCAAAAACTTCGCAAGGTTAAACAGTTGTCACTGACCCATTTTGTCTACCCCGGAGCCACTCACACGAGGTTTGAGCACAGCCTTGGCGTGTACCAGCTGATCAGGCGATACCTCAACCACATGCTGGGAATTCCGATTTTCAAAGAGGTTGTAAGACCCGATCACGTGCTGGCCGTCATTTTGGCGTCACTGATGCATGACATCGGCCATTACCCGTTTTGTCACATTGTTGAGGGATTAATCCCCGGAATGCCCAAGCACGAGGAGCGTGGACAGGAAATTGTCAGCAGTCTCCTGCTTTCCGGCCTCATTGAACATTTCGATGTCGATCCGACGCTGGTTGGGAGGCTCATTTCCGGTGACGAGCGCGGATTGACCGATAACGAACTCGTGCCATTCAGGTTTCTTCGTGACCTTCTGGACTCACCGATCGATGCTGATAAGATGGATTATCTCGAACGGGACAGCATTCATTGCGGTGTCACATACGGTCACAGCTATGACAAGAACCGTCTGATCGGATCGCTGACAATCTCTGATGATTTCAGGCTTGCCTTGACTGATAAGGGCAGATCGTCAGCGGAATACGTTATTTTCTCAAGATACATAATGCTCACTGAAGTTTATTGGCACCACACGGTCAGATCGGCTTCAATCATGCTCATCCGTGCGCTTCAGGAGGCAAAAAACATTGATGGCTGGGACGATTTTATGGGCAAACTCATGAATGATTGCGGTGATGACGACGCTTTGACCGAGTTGGCTGAACTTGTTGCCGATGATCCAGACATTTCAGGGCTTGTCAGAGGCTTGAGAACCAGAGACCTTTACAAGCGTGTGAGAACCTACTCGCCACTTGACCCTGATTCGGCCGAGGTTTTCGAGTCGCTGAAAGGTTTTGCTGGGCCTGTCGATGGCATCAGGCTTTCGCAGGTGATCGAGAAAATGCTTGATTTGCCAAGGATGACCATCCTTGCCGACATCGTTCCGATCAAATCAAAAACGGCGGATATTAATGTTTATTATCCTCGTCGCAACCAGTACCGCAGTCTGACCCAGATTTCACCAGTTGCAAACGTAATTTCCAACACCTGGGGCTCAATGACTGGAATTGTCAGGGTTTATTGCCATCCAAAGTTTGAAGCCAAACTCGTCGCTCTCGGTGACCAGATAGACAAATACGTCATTTCAGCCGCATCGCAGATCAAATGGGGCGTGGTTTCCTAGACGCTCTCACCCGGCATTGTATTGAAATAAATGACGTTGCCATCTGTCTCGACTTCTGATTTTATTCCCAAAGAATTGGCGATTTTTTCAACGTCACCGCCTCTGAAATTGAGAATGTTGCTGTTTATGTCGTCCATGTACAGACTGATTGTCAGGCTGCCGTTTGACAGGGAGGCAAAGCCAGATGTCTTCCAGTCAACTAATTCTTTGAAGCCCAGTTTTTTGTAGAATTCAATAGAGACTGCAAAATCCTTGACTTTGAGACAAAGCTCGAATCGTCCGGGATTCATTGAATCTTTGGCTGATGCGTGTAGAGTTCGACAGTGTTTCCCATCGGATCGGCAACCGTGAATCCCCAGTAGGAATCCTGCCGCCATTCAGGTTTTTCCTGAAACAGCTTAAGCCCGGCAGTCCTGCATTTTTGCACAACCGCTTCGAAACACGAATGATCGATAAAAACCGACCATGAAGGAAGATAGCCGGTTCCACCTTCATATCCGGGTTGCCCCTGCCATTCCGTCAGTGTTGGAATGAGTTTGTCAGTTCTGAAAATCATGAACTCGAAACCATCCATGTTATAGTTGACCCAGCCGAATTTCTCGTCGTTGTAAAACGAAACTTCGTTCAAACCCAGGATGCCTGTATAAAAATTTCTCATCATGATTACATCATTTGCAAAAATGTAGAAAAACTTGATCGCCGGTTTCTTGAATTCATCACTCATTTCTGCCTCCGTTGTTTCCAAGACTGCTGCTTGTCATTTCAAGTATATTACCATTAGCAATAAAAAAATTGAATCATTGGACTTTACGTTTGGATTTTTGTCTCTGAAGAGCGTGACATTGATAATTTGTAGTATCATACTGGTGAATATGCTGATTGGTTGTGTTTGAGTCAATTGCTTTTGAGGCAGTGATGAGATATTGATTATTTGTCACATTCCCCCTATTGCGATGATCATAAACTGAAATATAATATGTCCAATATTTCATTGCAACTTTTTTTTGACTTTAAGATAATTTATCTCAATGTTAATGCAGGAGGAGTAAATGAAGAAGCTGTCGATTTTAGTTTTGATTCTGACAATAGCCATTTCGATGCCTGTGACTTGGGGAAAAGGCATTGCATCGACATTCACGCTAACAGCCAAAAACGGTTGTGGATTTACAACGCTCTCATGGGATAAAGTTGACAACGTGAAGGGGTATTTTGTTTACAGGGGAAAAGGCTCTGGCAATCAGGTTGCTGAGCCACTGACAGATTTCCCCATCAAGGAAACCACATATAAAGACGATAACGACATTGAAAAAGGCGTTCAATATTGCTACATTGTCAAGGCTGTTGGCATGGATTTGAAGGAGTTTGCCTCCTCCAACGAAGCCTGCGCAAAATCTGTTTGCCCGGAAGACTGCACTTTGGAGCTGCGTTTCAAGATCGGCTCGAAAGTTTTCTGGAAAAACGGCGTTGCCCAGACCGAGATGAGTTCGGCGCCGATCATGCAGTGGAACAGATCATTTCTTGTCATCAGGTATGTCGCTGAAGCGATAGGTGCAAAAGTAGACTGGGAAGCTACTTCTAAGACCGTAACGATCACAACAAATGACGGCACAGTCATAAAACTCATTGTTGGTAAGAACAAGGGCTACGTAAACGGCAAGGAAACACCCATTGACGCAAATAACTCCAAGGTTACGCCGATTATTGTTGACGGCAGGACACTCTGCCCGCTCAGATTCACAGGCTACAACCTAGGTGCTACAGGACCTGAGGACATCCTCTGGGATCCAGACACACAAATGGCGATACTTAAATTCAAAAACCCAGGTTGTGAGGATGGCAGTGACGACGGCGAAACCGGCGGAGGTTCAAGCGGTGGCTCCGGAGGTGGAGGAACTGGTTCAGGCGGTTCCAGTGGCTCTGGCGGTACAGGCACTACAAGCCCTGATTCTGTCAGCGATGATTTCCAGGTACTTCCTGGGAAAACTCTCAGCTCCTCTGGCAGCTACTCTGATCCGAAGGGCAATGCCGAAAAAACCTGGTCTTCCGGTACCGGCATGGGAACCACATGGGTTCAGGTTGAAGGCGGTGGCGGAGATTTCAAGAGACATGTGAGCTTTTCTGGTGGAGAGATGATTGTCAATGCTCCCGAAGGCTGCTCGTGGGCAAAGTCAGGCGTAAGGTCGAAAGACCCCTATTTTACTGTTCCGTCAGACAATTCCCCATATTCGGTTCTGATTGAAACCGACCCTGACAAAACCAGCGGTTTTGTGGTTGCACTCTCCGATGTGGCCAGCTGGCAGGATCCCTGGAATTCTACAAATGTCTGGATTTATTTCCACCAGTCTCCAAACTGCTCCCAGGCTGTTTTTGGAATGGCTAACCTTGTCAACAGCAAGGATTCAAACAAATCGATCACCGACGTTGACACAAAGGCGCCGTCAAAGCTGCTTGTGACAGTCAAAGGTACGTCCGTGTCAGTTTGCGCCTCGTCCGGCTATACGGTTTCCGGCACGTTCTCATGGCTTAAACCTGGGACAAAAGTGTATCTGTACATCTTTGCTTCATCGATTGACGGTGGCGGTCAGCCTGTTAAATTCGGACTCAAATCGGTCAAGGGCTTTAAAGCTACCGGTTGCTCAGACCATACCTACACTCCGGCATACAATAACCTGGTCTACACTGAGGAATTTAACTCCCACAACCAGATTTTGTGGCAACCGCTTGAGACTGCAGGCGGTGATTTCAAGCGTTTTGCCAAGTTCGAAGGCGGAGCTTTCACTGCCGATGTGCCAGAAGGCAATTCATGGGGTAAAACCGGTTTGAGGTCAAAGTATTATTTCCTCGAGATTACAAAAGAGATGGAACTCCTCCCTTACACGGTTGTACTTGAGATGAACCCAGCAAAAACCAGCGCTTTCACCTTTGCACTTTCAACGGTGAACAGCTCTCAGGATCCGTGGAATTCACAAAGCGTCTGGGTCAGTTTCGTTCGACATGAATATGACACGATGACATGCTTCTACATGGGCAATCAGGGTGATGCAAAAGACCCAAGAGTTTCAGAAGACACCCTTCCACCCAACCTTCCTTCGAAAATTACACTCACCATTTGGCCAGGCAAGGTAAAGGTTGTGACCTCGCAAGGATACACTGCAACCGCCTCGTATCCGTTCCTGAAAGCCGGTGCAAAGCTGTTCCTCTACGCCTTCTGCAATGGCTTCACCGATGGGATGCCGTCGTCTATGTCACTTCAGGCTTTGAAAATCTACAGACACAAGGGGGCTGACGTTCAGGCGTGGAAACCTCAGATGAATCTGACAAGATTTGTGGAGGATTTCAAATCCGGTGACCGTGGTGGCATGTGGCAGCAGATTCAAACGGCGGGCGGTGATTTCAAACGTTTTGCCAAATATGAAGACGGGGCTTTCGCTGTCAACGTCCCGGCAGAAAATTCATGGGGCAAGACTGGAATAAAATCTGAAAAATTCATGCTTCCAATGAGTACAAAGCTTGCCCAGTACCCGTACACAATCGAGTTCGAGCTTGACCCTGCAAGGTCAAAAGGGTTCAGGCTTTGCCTCACTGACAACAACAGCTCACAAGACCCCTGGAATGTGCGGTGCCTTTGGACTGGCTTCTCTGTAGACACCAAGACAAACCAGGGTCATTACTACTTCCAGGACAACCCAAATGCTGGCACGATCTTCAAAGAGACGAAGGACTTGCCGGCAACCCCGCCGTCATGGGTGAGAATCACCGTGAAAACCGGATGGATGAAAGTCGAAACCTCGCTTGGCCAAACCTACGAAGGCAATTTTGCGTGGCTGAAATCGGACACAAACCTTTATCTGTACGCATTCACTCACCCGTTTATCGACGGCCAGGCATCATCGATGTGCATCAAAAAGATCGTGATCAGGAGGTAATCGCTAGTCCTTCCAGTTCCACCATTTGAGCTTTTCGGGGTCAGGGTTGTCTTCGGTTGCAAAATAGACTGCGCATCGGAAAACATACAAGACGCAACGGTCGACCTTCATGCCTTTGATTTTGCAGTGCCTGTCATACATCTCCTGCGGATCGGCGCCGATCAGGCTTGAAATTGTTTCATAACCAAGCTCTTCCAGATCGCCTCTGATCGATTTCCCAACTCCTGGAATCTGCAGCAGTTCTTTTGACATCAGGGTTTGCAGATTTCGCAGCGCTCGTAGCCAAGCTTTCTGGCCTGCTCCTTGGAGCCCAGTTTTACGATGTTTTTTGGATTGATCTTGTCTGCAACAGGGCAGGAACCGTTTGTGACATGGTAAACCTTGGACTGCGAGTTGCCAACGTATTTGTAGTTTTTAAAGATTTTGTTCGAACCTGTGTATTTTTCATCGGCAACAGGCTTGTTCTTTGGCTGTTCAGTTTCAACCTTGTTTGTTTTTGCAGAATCCGTTGCGGTGGTCTGTGTTTTTACGGGTGTTTTCGTGTCGTCGGCCGGTTTTCTGAAGATGCAGGTTATGGCTATCAGAAGTATCACCAACACTGCGATGATCCCCACGAAGTTGATTTTGATTCCATGATTTTTAAGCACATCAAAAAGATTCATCCGTCACCTCGGTTGTCGTTTTCTAGCAATGATTATCACAAGAACTGCTTGATTTTGCAAGCTTGTGTTACTTGTACCATTCATCGTCGATTCCGTGGCCAAACTCGTACGGCCCCTTGCTTTGCCACCACTGAGAGTTTTCCACGCACAACGCCCTGTTTGGACGTTTAGGGTCGTCTTCAACGTGTGTATATGTGTCTTTTCCGCCTGAATCTACGAAGAGACCGATTGACCTCATCGTGTCGCGGAAAGTCCTGTACTTTGGCTGTTTTGTCACGGTTCCGCACGACCCGAGGAAATCATAGGGCGCTCTCTCGTCGATTTCATATACATCATCGCCAAGCCTGTCCCAGAAAATTGCGATGCTGTTGAGATCGGCGCATCCGGCGCAGAGGTTTCTGAAGTAGTACTGGTCATTGCCGGAGCCGTCATAGAAGATGCCCACTGACCCATCTCTGCCGTGTCCCTGGTACTGGAACCTGGCTTTGTCGTTGCCAACGTTGTATTTGTCGTTGCCTTCAAAGTCCACCAGGCAGCCGATTGAAAAATGTGGTGCTGAACCCTGCGAGTACTGGAGGCATCTGTAAGTGTCGTTGCCTTTGCGGTCTTCGAGAATTCCAATGCCCCACCAGTAGGAGTTGCCCTGGGTGTAGCAACCGCCGAAGTAGGTGTCGTTTCCTTCCATGTCGGCAGCGATGCCTACTCCTCCGGCAAGGTTGTGGCCGTCACCAAAATCAGCTCTCCTGCCTTGCGCTGATCCGAGCGAGAACGAAAGAGAGGCGTTGTTGTAGATTTCTACAGGATTGCCATCATCCCTGGCAGTGTATCTGTCGTTGCCGGTTGCGTCGAAAAGTATGGCTGCACCGAGAGTGTTTGCAAAAGCCTGTCCGTAAGCCTTGATTTCGTAACCGTCGTCGCCTGACAGGTCTAAAAGCATGCCTGAACCAACAACAGCTGTGGCCTGTGTGTAGTATCCCGATTCATAAGTGTCGTTGCCGGCATAGTCAGCAAGCATGGCTGAGCCATAAACACCAGCGCCTATGCCGTTTTCTTCAGCTTTGTAAGTGTCATCGCCATCAAGGTCGGCAAGGAGGCTGATGCCAAAAAGTCCACACGCAAGCTGGGCCGGTTCGCTGCCACCGTCGTAAGAGTCATTGCCTGAAAAATCAATTGAGGTTCCAATCTGCCATTGTTCATTGATTGGCGTTGCGATTGTGCCTTTATAAATGTCATTTCCGCCAAGGTCGATGATGAGGCTGTCTCCGCCGTTGTTTGTGTCGTCACCAGAACCTTGAATTGAAACCCAGCCGATCTCTGTTTTGAACCGAACCAACCCTTTGAAGGAAATGTCAGGTTTTGTTGCCAGCCAGACTCTGATGTCATCGATTGCCTTTGTGACGTGTGCAAAGTAGACCGAATCAGCATAAGACAGATATTTGAGGTCGATGTTGTCTATGGCCTTGAGGTTTTCTGGTTGGCTGACGTCCCAAAAGAACGGGTGCATGAGGAAATCGTAGAGCTTGCGCCTGTTTGAATAAAAATCATAGCCACCCAGGGCTTTTTCGAAGAACTCGAAATTGTAAGCCCGTTTCAGGAGCGTGTTTGCCTTTATGCCTGCGATAATCATCCTTGTAGCGAATGTTTGAACCGGTTCCGGCAGATTTTTCCAACTGTCAATCTCTGCCTCGAAAACAACAGCGTCTTGGTCGTGTTTCATTATCATTTCAAGCACATCAGCCGGTTTAGTTTCAGCAGGAATCCAGTCAATGCCCCAATCGGCCGGAGCCACTTCGCCCCTGCCTGATCCGGCATCCAGAAGCGACATGGTTGAAAATGAGAGCATGTGTAGATTCTGCTTGTTGTCGTTGAGCAAATCGGCGAACCTGCCAGAAAACCTTGGGATCATGGTTACGTCTCTGAAGAGACCGTCAACCAGCCTAAGTTTGTAGCTTGTATTATAAAAGTTTGCCATTTCATCAGCTGTATAGCCGAATTTGTTTTGGGGAAGACCAAATTTGTCAAGCAAATCCTTCATCCTGTCGTCCGGGAACTCGAAATCACTTCTGTTTACCAGCTCAATTGCCTGACAGACAGGCATCGCAGGTTTCCAGAGATGGACAGGCGCAAAGATGAGGCAGGCTGCAACAATCGCAAGAACGCTCTTTTTCATGGCTCCTCCAAGGGTGCTTGGTTACCATGACTATATCAGACTTGGAGTGGCAGGCAAGTGGCCTGAATCAGGCTGGTTTTCTTGCTCTCACATGCAGGTAAAATGGCATCAGCGCAGCCGTTTTTAGCTGAGGATGCTTTTCGACTGTGGATTTATCTGGATAAGGTTCATTCATCCGCTCAATTTTGAATCCGATCCCAACAATCGAGTTGATCCATTCAAAAAGAGTTAGCCTGATACAGGGAATTTTGAAAAGTGGCAGCTCCTGTGTGACTTCTTCAGGGGCAAGTCCGAACATCCACTCGTCGACAGCGGTTCCGGCATTGTAGTAACCGCCAAGAATCAGGCCTGTGGGCTCACCGTTTTCGTCAAAGGCGACTTTTCTCAGCCTCATGTCTGTGTTTGGATGGCAGATGCTGAACTGGAGGAAGCCACCCGGTTTTAAAACCCTGTAAATTTCAGCCAGAACTTTGATCGGATCAGTCATGTCCATCAATGACATCACGGCGGTTGTAAAGTCAAAAGCGCAGTCAGGGAAAGGAGTTTTGGCGGCGTTGCAGTTGAGGTATATGATGCCTTTTGGATTCTTGGCCTCATCGGTTTTGGTGGTTTCAAGGAAATTGTCGCATATGTCGATGCCTGTCATTTTTGCGCCAAGATCAGCAAGTTTTCTTGTGTGATAACCGTTTCCACAGGCAACATCAAGGCCAACCAGTCCAGAAACCTCAGGAAGCATCGCAAAGAACGCCGGTGTGTTGAACAAATCCCTGCAAATGTCGCATCCTGAGTCAGAAAGCTGCGTCCAGACCTTTGCGTTTTCATTCCAGCATTGCCTGATCAGGTCATCGTTTATTTCCTGGTTCATTGGGGCTTTTTTACTCTCACATGCAGGAAGTATCCAAGAACCCTCGTGTCCCTGACAGCCGGACAGGCTGCGATTTCTTCATCGGTTGCGTAAGGTTCGTCGAATTTTTCAATGACAAACCCAGCGTCGATCATTGTGTTAACCCATTGTGAAAGTGTCCTGTGTTTGGCGGGAATTTTGAACTTCTCTATGTTATCCTTTATTTCTTTCGGAGCTGTCGAGAAGCACCACTCGTACATTGTCACGACCCCTTCAAAATAACCGCCGACTTCGTACGCAATTTCCTCACCATTTTCGTCGGTCACCTTTTTTCTGTGGGGCAGGTCGTAGCATGGGTGGCAGATGTTGAACTGAAGGAACCCGCCAGGCTTTAGCACCCGGAAAATCTCTCTGAAGGCGCCTTCGAGGTCGGCCATGTCCATCAGGGTCATGAAAGCTGTGACAAAATCAAATGTTTTGTCGGGGAACGGAATCTGCTGGGCTGGAGACGCAACGAACTCGATCCCTTTGGGGTCTTGCTTTTCGGTCTCTCTGGCAAAACCGATAAAAGTCTCGCTTATGTCGATTGCTTTCATGGTTGCGCCAAGATCGGCGACCCTTCGGGTGTTTGTTCCCTCGCCACAACCGACGTCGAGTCCGAGCTTGCCTTTAACATCGGGCAGCATCCTCAGAAAGTGTGGCGTGTTCATAAAATCGCGGTAGACATCGAAACCGGCTCTTGAAAGTTTTGTCCAGTTGGTCGCGTTTCTCTCCCAGCACTCTTTAACGAGCTTTTCATCCATGAGACACCGCCCTTTCGTGGTTTGGATAATTAAACTTGTCAAACGCTTAATGTCAACCAATCCTTGACAGCCTTCACAAGCTATGGCAAAATCACAATTTAGCACGTTTTTGGAGGCTTAAAAAATGATGGATGCGGCATACGACCCAAAAAAGGTCGAGGAAAGTATTTACAAGTTCTGGATGGATGGCGGTTGGTTCCACTCTGAAGTGGACGAGACCAGAAAGCCTTTTGTCATCATGATGCCGCTTCCAAACGTCACCGGCGTTCTGCACACAGGGCACGCCCTAAACAACAGCTTTCAGGACTGCCTGACCCGCTACCATCGCATGAAGGGTGAAAACGCCCTTTATCTGCCTGGTCAGGATCATGCAGGTGTGGCAACGCAGATCGTTGTGGAGAAGGAACTCTACAAAACCGAGAAGAAATCACGTTTTGACATCGGCCGTGAAGCATTCGTCAAGAAGGTTTGGGAGTGGAAGGAACAGAAAGGCCAGATCATCCTCGGTCAGCAAAAGCGCCTTGGAATCTCGCCGGATTGGGAACGCTTCACATTCACGATGGACGAAAGCTACCAGAAGGCTGTCCGTGAAACATTCTGCCATTACTATGAAAAAGGCTACATCTACAGGGGCAAAAAGGTCATCAACTGGTGCCCTCACTGCAGAACTGTCATTTCAGACATCGAAGTCGAACACGAGGACAAGGACTCACACCTCTGGCACATAAGGTATCCGTTCAAGGACAATCCTGAAGATGGTTTGATTGTTGCCACGACAAGACCGGAGACAATGCTTGGAGATATCGCTGTTGCCGTCAATCCAAACGACGACCGCTACAAAAACCTTGTTGGCAAGACCGTCATTTTGCCGGTTGCAAACAAGGAGATAAAGATAATCGCTGATGAGTACGTTGACATGGAGTTCGGAACTGGTTGCGTAAAGATAACTCCAGCACACGATTTCAACGACTTTGAAGTCGGAAAAAGGCACAACCTCGAGATGCCGATCATCATGGGATCCGACGGAAAGATGATCAATGTTCCACAAAAATACGTTGGCCTTCCGATGCTTGAAGCCAGAGACGTGATTGTCAAAGAGCTTGAAGAACTCGGACTGCTCATCAAAATTGAAGACCACAAAAACGCCGTTGGCAGGCACGACAAGTGCAAGACCACGGTTGAACCGCTCCTCTCAGACCAGCTGTTCCTCTCGATGAAAAAGCTGGCCGAACCGGCAGTTGAGGAAGTAAAAAAAGGCGAAATCAAATTTATCCCGGACAGGTGGTCAAAAGTCTACTTTGACTGGATGGAAAACATTCTTGACTGGCCAATCTCTCGCCAGTGCTGGTGGGGTCACAGGATTCCGATTTTCTACTGCGATTCGTGCGGATATGAGTTTGTTTCAAGGACTGATGTCGACAAGTGCCCGAAGTGTGGTGGAAAAGTAAGGCAAGATGAGGATTGCCTTGACACATGGTTCAGCTCTGCCATCTGGCCGTTTGCCACCCTTGGCTGGCCGGAAAAAACGAAAGAGCTTGCCTACTACTACCCGGGAACCGTGCTTCTCACCGGTTACGACATCATTTTCTTCTGGGTCGCAAGAATGATCTTCTCCGGTCTTGAATTCATGGACAAGAAACCGTTTGAGTACGTCTATATGACTGGATTGATCAGGGATGAAAAGGGGCGCAAAATGAGCAAGTCCCTCCAGAACGCCATCGATCCAATGGATGTCATCGAAAAGTTTGGCGCAGACGCACTCAGGTTCACACTCGCCTACATCGCAACCCAGGGTGGGCAGGACATAAACCTTGGCGACCGCGTGCTCACAGAGGGTCGTAACTTCATAAACAAGCTCTGGAACGCATCCCGTTTCACAATGATGAATCTTGAAGGGTTCACGGACGGAAAAATAGAAAATCCAAACTTCGCAGATCGCTGGATACTGTCCAAAACTAACGAAGTGATAACAGAAGTAACAAAATGCTTCGACGAATACGACATTTCAAAAGCCTCGAGGGTGCTGTTCGACTTCTTCTGGTCGGACTTCTGCGACTGGTACATCGAGCTTTCAAAACTCCCGCTCCAGCAGGAGGAATCAAAACTGAGAACACAGCGTGTGCTTTACAGGGTTCTCGAGGCCACACTCAAAATGTTGCACCCGATTGCCCCGTTTGTCACCGAGGAAATCTGGCAGAAGATTCCACACAAGGGCGACACGATCATGACTGCAAAATGGCCGGATGCAAGCGAATTCATGCACGATCAAACCTCGATGGACGAGATGGCCACTGTCCAAAGCTCGATAAAGGCGATCAGAAACCTAAAGGCTCAACTTCGTGTACACGCAGCCCTTGTCCCATGCTCGTACTGGGCGCCGGAAGCCGAAAAGAAAACGCTTGAGCGCGAAAAAGACTCGATCACAAAGCTTGCCAGGGTTGAAGGCTTCGGATTCAGCGGAACAAAACCGGAAGGCTGCGTTGTTGCCGTTTCTGGGCAGATGAAGTTCTTCCTCGATCTTGCCGACAGAATCGACATTGACGAGGAAAAAAAGAGGGTACAAAACAATATTGACAAGAACCGTGCAGAGTTGGCTAAGATTGAAGCGCTCCTTGGCAATCCTGACTTTGTCAAAAGAGCACCTGACGAAATAATTGAGAAAAACGAGGACAAGAAGGCTGAACTAACAGCCGAACTTGCCAACCTTGACGAACTGCTGGGGTCATTATCGCTATGAACTACTGTGAAGCGCTGGATTTCCTTGGCAGCCTCCAGTTTCTGGGGAGCAAGCTTGGACTCGAAAGAGTCAGGCAGCTCCTTGCGGCTGTGGGAAATCCCCACCAAAAAATAAAAATCGTCCACATCGCCGGCTCCAAGGGAAAAGGCTCGACTTCTATGTTTATCGACAACATCCTTCAGGCTGCCGACTACAGGGTTGGCCTTTTCACCAGCCCCCACCTGCAGTCAATCCGTGAAAGAATCAGGCTCAACGGCGAAATGATCAGTACCGGAGAGTTTTCGGATATGATCGCCGAAGTTTCGGCCGTCGACGCAAAACTCAAGCACGGAGAGCTTGGTCCTGCCACATTCTTCGAGGTCATGACAGTTTCGGCTTTCCTGTATTTTTACAGAGAAAAAGTCGATATTGCAGTTTTCGAGGTAGGAATGGGTGGAAGACTCGATGCCACCAACGTTTGTGACCATCCAGAAGTCTGCGTCATAACGCCAATTTCATACGAGCATACACAAATCCTTGGCAAAACCCTTGATCTTATCGCAAGAGAGAAGGCTGGAATCATAAAAGAAGGCATTCCCGTCATTTCGGCAAGGCAGCGCAGGAACGCACATGAAGCCATAGAAGAGATAGCAAAATCCAAACACGCGCCAATCACTTTCCAGGGCAGGGACTTTGATTACATTGACCAGGGTCTCATCTATTCAGGCCAACTCATGGATTTCAGAAACAAGGACAGTCTGATCCAGCACATGATCGTTCCTTTGCTTGGAGAGCATCAGCTCCAGAACGCATCGCTTGCCTGTCAGGTTGCGGCTGTGCTCAGGGGCAGGGGCTACAACATCAGTGATGACGCCGTAAGAATTGGTCTGGCAAACACTTTCTGGCCTGGGCGAATGGAATTCATCCGCGAAGACCCGATGATTGTCATTGACGGTGCCCACAACGGTGCTTCGGCAGAAGCCCTTGTTCATGCACTAAGGAAACATTGTAATTCAGAACGTTTTACTTTTGTCATAGGCATGCTTCGCGACAAGGATACAACACGCTTCATAAGGGCTGTTGGTCCGGTTGCCGACATGGTGTACACGACAAAACCTGACTCACCCAGATGTCTTGAGCCTGAAATGCTTGCCGGTAGATTCAACAAGGCGTTCTTCATGGCACAGGCTATTGATGACCCTATTGACGCACTTTTGGAGGCCATTAATACAACGCCGGCAAACGGCTGTGTTGTGGTCACCGGTTCGCTCTATCTCGTGGCCCAGCTGAGAACCGCTCTGGGCCGTTTTCATCTTGCAAAACCGAGATGATTGGGATAAAATCCCGTTGGAGGTAACGTGAAAAAGATCGTTCTGCTGCTCTTCGTGGCCGCCCTGCTGGCTGCCCCCTTGATTTCCGCAATGGCCGAGGATGCAACCGATCCGGCAAAAACCGAGAACCTGCAGTCGGAGAAGGTGCCTGATGCCAAGCCCGAATCCACAACGCCCGACATTTTCCAGTCAATCATCAATGGAGTCGAAAGCCTTGGCAAAGTCCTCCCAACAGTTGGCATTGCAGCAATCCTGATCATTGCCACATGGACATTCTTTGACGCCTCCAGAAGAACCCGCATCGGCTGGGTTTGGGGAATTGCATCCCTGCTTGTAATCCCGTGGATTATCTATCTCGTTTCAAGGCCGATCTACACGCTGGAAGAACAAAAACTGATTGAGGCTGACGAAGAACTCAGGCGCATCCAGAAAGATTACTATCAGTACGCCCTTTCAAAGGAAAAACACATCTGCACGGTTTGCGGAACCCCTGTACAGCCGGACTACAAAGTCTGTCCGAACTGCTACACCGAACTAAAAAAGGCCTGTGCAAGATGTGGAAAACCACTTGATCCAGACTGGAAGGTCTGCCCCTACTGCGGAAACCGCTAGACCAAGGAGGCTTTTTGAAGAAACTCGCCATAGCGTTTACAGTCGTCCTTCTCCTGGCTCCATACGCCAGGTCTGCTGAATCTGTCTATAAGTACAGGCAGACAATCGAGGTTGTGGAAACAGCCGGAATCCAGCGTTATGCATATCCGGTCAAGCTCAACCTTCCCGGCAAGGACATTGCTGAAAACCTTGGCGATATAAGGATCACTGACTCTGATGGCAACAATGTTCCGTTCCAGGTTGACGGCAGGGTCGCTTCCTATGTGAAAACAATGCTTCCTGTAGACTTAAAGCCTAACGAAAAGAAGACACTCTATGCCTTTTTTGGCAGCAGCGACACAAACCCGCCGGTAACCAGCTTTGGTGGAGTTCAACAGTATATCGGTGTAAATTTTGTCACCTTTGCGTGGGGAACCGTGCGCATCTCCTCCTACACAAAAAACAACAGGATCGTCATCACTGACAACAGCAACAAAACATTGATTGACGTTGACGGACTCAACATTGCCCAGGAAACCTACCAGGCTGGAACCCAGCGAACTTTCACGCTCAAGCAACCAACCATGCTGAAAATTTCTTGCACAGGGCTTGCTTCGGTGGCCATCGGCAATTTCAAGGCTGAAGAAACTGATTCAGAGGCTGTGATTGCCGGTAACATCCTCCTTTACGTTCCAAAATTTCTTGCCATCACAAGCTTCCACGTTGGAAACAAAGTCCAAATCTTCAATGGTGCCCAACTTGCCGAGGAAAAGATTCTTGGTATAGGTGAGTCTCTTGTATTTGATGGAATTCCTTCAGGTTTCAGGCGCATTGTTGCCGATCACGAGTGCCTGATTCAGTATGGAACAGCATCTGCCTACTCCCTTTTTGCGGTGCCCGGCAGAAGCAACACCTACCGTTTTCTCCCGCTTGGCCCAATCGCAATAAACGGCGTTGAGGGTACAAAAGTCGACGTAAACTACCCTGACGGCAGAATGCCTGACAACCGCACGATTGGCAGGGATCAAACGCTCATTATCCCAACGGAATCCTTCCTTAAGAACATTGGAACCGACAAGACCCTGAAAGCAATCGAGATCAGGTCTGACAAACCGATAACCGTACTTGGCACAGGTCGCGCTGGTGGTCACGGTGCAACCTATCTACCCGGGAACGACGGAAATCTCATCTCAAAATCGTGGACAACGCTCACCGGCAACGTGGACAAAGAAAATCCCTCAACGCGCAACGTCAGGCTGATTGCGCCATACTCCAACACTTTAATCACTGGTGGAAGGTCAAAAGAATTGTTCTCTGCTCTGGCTCCTGGAGGGCTTGCCGTTTCCCTGAAGGAATACAGTGTTGAATTTTCAAATATCGATCTTGGGACAAGCGAAAACTGTCTGTTGCTCGAAGGAAACCCTGATGACACGGCATACCTTTTCCAGGTACCGGCGCTTTCGGACAACACCATAAAAGTCTCGGTTCCGAAAACTGAGACCAAAGAAGGTGGCTGGATTCCAGGCAAAGTAGAAACACCTGCAAAGCCGACCGAAGAAGAAAAGCCAAAATCAGGGCTCATGACTTTCCTCGATGGCATCTGGGCAAGAGTGAACCCAAAAGACAATCCTTTAAACTTTGCGTTGACCCTCATCGGGCTGGCAGTAATTTTCATCCTCATCGCCTCAATCTTTGTCAGAAGAAGATCGAAACGCAGCGAAGAAGAATTCATTGAGGTGTTACCAAGAGAACAAGAGCACGTCAGACCTGAACCGGTCGAGGAATACACGCCCCCTGAACCTGAAACACCGATACCACAACCTCAAAGGTCAGGCGGTGACTGGTTTGAAAAGATTCTCGAGGACAAGCCAAAATCCGGTCAAGGACTTAACTTTAGGGCACCAAAACTACGAGCGCCAACGATTTCACAGTTTATCAACACTGAAACAAACACGGTAAAAGAGTTCGAAAAGACTGAACCAGAGCCTGATTTGTTCACTCCACAACCAGAACCCCCAAAGGAAAAACAGGAAGAAAAGCCCGTTCAATCAGTGCCTGAACCAGTTGTCGAAGAAAAACCCGAGGAAACCAAAGAGCCGGTTTCAGAAATCGACAAAATCGATCTTCCAGTCTCAAAGATCACGCCAGTCATCAGGAATCTTGCCCACCAACTCAGCGGGGAAGGTGTTGTGGCCGATCCTGGTTCGCTTGTAAGGCTTTACAAGGAAGGAATGGCCGATCTTTTCTCAAGAATTTACATTGTCTCGCAATCAACAGGCGTGCTCCCACCGCACATTTCCAACATGAGCATTCTTGAAAAAACGGTTCTGACGCCAAAAGATTTGGAAAAAGTGGCAAAACTCGCAAGAGACATAGGTGTTTTCGAGGAAGTCGCAAGAGCGCTGGTTCTTGCCGAGAAAAACAATCTTCCAAACTACATCACTTCAGCCAAGCTCCCTGAAAGGCTTGGGAAAATCAAGATCACAAGCGTCAACTCCTTCTGCTAGGAGGTTCATGTGAGCGACATTTTTGTAGAGCTGGCAAGAGAAGCTTTGACGGCCTGGGTTTCAAGGCATGTCAGGATTCAACCGCCGTCCCCTCTTCCAGATCAAATGATGGCCAAAGCAGGAGTTTTTGTCTCACTTCACATCGGGGATGATTTGCGTGGCTGCATCGGCACTTTCAGGCCGTCGACGGCATCAATTGCTCATGAAATCATCGAAATGGCAATCGAGGCTTCAACCGAAGACCCACGCTTTCCGCCTGTCAGAACTTCAGAAATTCCGAAACTGACGATAAGTGTTGATGTTTTGGGCGAACCGGAGCCAATAGCGTCGATGGATCAGCTTGATCCGAAAGTATATGGAGTGATTGTTACAAGCGGATACAGACGTGGATTACTTTTGCCAGACCTTGAAGGCGTCGACACCGTCGAGGAGCAGGTGTCGATTGCAAGGAGAAAAGCAGGAATAGCGGTCAACGAACCGATAAAGCTTCAAAGGTTCAAGGTTGTCAGGCATCACTAGGGGTGTATAATGAAAAAGATATTGATTGTTGCAATTATTTTTGCCATGTTAACACCTCTGGTTTCTTGCGGACAAAAAACCCATTTCAAATTTGAAAAGATCAAAAACGTAAACTTCAGGGAGAAAACCCAGTTCTTTGCTTTCAATGACCTTATTTATGTAATAGACCGCGACAAGCTGGTGTGCATGAACCCAGACAATGGTGAGATGCTTGAGAGCGTCAATCTGCCTGGGTATTTTTTGGATATTAAATCAGAAGATTCAAATTTGTACATGACATTCAGGTCAGGCGATGGCTTCATTTTCAAGGATTTTGGCTTTAATGGCAAAAGTCCGTATATTTCGGAAAAACGCTCATTTATTGTTGAAGGATCGAAATTTTTGTATGCATACATGGGTGTCATGGTGTTTTATGATGATTCATCACGAACGCTTGCTAGCTATAAAAATGGGAAACTCGCTGGGAAGCTTGTTTTTGAGAAACCATGTTCAGTTGAAGCGACGTACGAGGCCTACTCCCCTGGCTATGCCATGTGCTCTGCGCTTGTTTATGATGGTCAGACATTGACATTTGCAGGGTTTGATGACAGTTGGCGACCTGTATATCC
>CAYYJO010000026.1:0-26285 GCA_964472265.1 uncultured Caldisericales bacterium
CGTTCACTCCTACATTATGCTCAATCATTAATTCAGTAAGTTTATGACCATCTATTAGAATGATGTTTTTCCCTGCCCTAACTACATATTCCAATGCATTTTTATTGAAGCTTGAAGTTGTAATAAATACTCCCTTATCCGCATGAAAACCTACAAGACTTCCAACAAAGTTAGTGATTTCAACTTTGCCAACATTACCCTCCCACCTTTTTGCTTGAATATAAATCTTATCGAGACCAAGTTTATCTTGGTCTATTATACCGTCAATCCCACCATCACCTGTTTTGCCAACAACCTTTCCTGCCTCTGCTCGAGATCCTCCATATCCCATTGCTAAAAGTAAGTCGACTACAAGTCTCTCAAATAATGAAGGATCCATCTTTTTGGCTTCTTCTAGCAACTCATCTGCTAGTGTTTTATTTAATTCTGAATAAGCACTTTCAATTATTTCTTGTGGTGTTCGTGTTTTAACATAGTCATTCTCAGTTTCTTGTAATAACAAAGTTTTTTCTCGATTGGGGTTTTTAAAATCTAAAAATGAATCATACATGCTGAGTGTATCACTATTAATTCTTTCTGGATTTGTTTGTAAAAGCTCTATACCTGCAGGTGTTATCTGGTAAACAGCTCTACTTGGTCTAGCAATCAAGCCAGCTTTTTTCATATAAGATATTGCCCAATTGATTCTGTTGATATAAGTTAATTGAGTACCACTTGGCAGTCGAATGTTTTTGTCTTCCTCGGAGAGATTTGTATTATTTGAAACTTCAGAATAAATCTGGGTATTCTTCTTCTCAAAACCATTACTTAGAACCTTTAGTACCGGTAACATAAAATCTTCATATGTTGGTATTGACATTACAACCTCCAGATTGCTGCTGACATCTTCGATTGTATCACTGAAACAATCGAATGGCAAACATCCCGTTTATGTAATTCAGAGTTGTCAGATTTCAATAACTTGTAATTTATTGGTATAATAGTCATTATTGACAATTGACAAAAAAATACTATTGTAGATTTGTCTCATTACGGAGGGACAGAATAGGAGCTAATATATGAATGAACTGAGTAAAGAAACTATTGGAATAAAGCAATTGTTTTTTCGATTAAAAGAAGGAATTAAAACAGATTATCAAATTGGAAAACTTACTGAACATCGACTAATTGAGATAAGTTGTTTAATAGACCTGGCTCTTTGTGAATCACTAATGCCTGGTAACACAATTGATTTGCTTGAATTAAAGGATGCAATAACTTTTGGCAACAGGCTTAGACTTTTACTTTCTGAAAAGCTCTATAATGAACCAATTTCAGATGATTGGAAAACTAAGCTTGAAGATTGCCTTAATACTGATTTTATTTGCTAGAACAGATTTTATTTTTCAATGAACAGGATGAATTTAAGCGAGTGATTGGTAGTTAAGTAATGTTTTGAAATCACTCAGAATCAATGAAATCATCTGGCTTCGCCAGTGATTTCAATATAACCTACATCAAGGTGAACAGTCTAGCCAAATAAATCTGTTTCGGCTTTAGCCGAACTAATTACCCGCGGAGCGGAACCACTCTTGTTTCACGACGTTTCACACAACTTATCCACATGTGGATAAAACGCCGGATGAAAGCAAAAACAAGGCGGTTACAAACGATTTCCATGCAAAATGTTTCACGCAGTTTCACGCAAGCGTTTAACTTGCATTTTGCGCAACCACTCCTATAATCCCACACTTGAGGGGGTGAAAGGTATCGACACCTGACAAGTGAACTTTTCGGCAAGCCGAGGTGGCGCCAGGCCTCGTAAAACAGGCGCCAAGGCATTAACTGCCAACAACAACTACGCACTCGCAGCCTAAGTAGCTGTGACGGCAATGGGTGAGAAACGGTTCCTGTAGCCCAAAGCCGCCGCACTGGAACCCCTCCTTCATCTGCCTCCCGGGTGGGTGAAACGGTTGTACAATCCGGGAGAACCCAGCTGTGAACACTGATCCATAACAGCGGGTCAAAAGGGTCAGGAAGCTTGTAATTCCGAGGGTTTGTGCGCCAGGCTGGACACGGGTTCGAATCCCGTCACCTCCACCAACAGAAAGGCACGACCAAAAACATGGGCAAGATTCTTTCACTTTCGAACCAGAAGGGCGGAGTGGGCAAAACCACAACAGCCGTCAACCTTGGATACGCGCTGGCAAAACTCGGCCAAAAGACACTCATCTGCGACATCGACCCACAGGGAAACGCAACAACAGGCGTTGGAGTTGACCACACCGAACACAAGTTCGACTCATACAAGCTCATGATCGGTCAATCAACGCTGGAAAACTCGATAGTCCAGACCCAATACAACAATCTTTTTGTGGTTCCGTCAACTGTCGACCTTGCAGGAGCCGAGATAGAGCTTGTTGACATGCAGCACAGGGAATCAAAACTGAAAGACGGCCTGAAGTCTGCAAAGGACATGTTTGATTTCGTCCTCATCGATTGCCCGCCATCACTTGGCCTGCTCACAGTAAACTCACTGGTGGCTGCCGATCAGCTCCTGATCCCGATCCAGAGCGAGTACTACGCCTTGGAAGGCGTGACACAGCTCCTGTCAACGTTCCAGCTTATAAGAAAAACGCTCAATCCGGCGCTCTCAATTTTTGGCGTGCTTTTGACCATGTACGACGAGAGGACAACCCTCTCTCGCGCTGTTGCAAACGAGATCAAGCAGCACTTTGGAGATGTGCTGTTTTCCACAATAATTCCAAGAAACGTAAGAATTTCAGAGGCTCCTTCCCACGGGAAACCCATCAGCGTCTACGATCCGACCTCCAAGGGAGCCGTTGCATACGAGCAGCTTGCGCAGGAGGTAGTGGAGCGTGTCGGCAAATAAATTCGGTTTGGGCAAGGGTCTTGGTGCCCTTCTCCCGCAGGATGAACAGAAGGCTGGAGTAACAGAGCTCCCAATCACTGAGATTGCCTATTCTCCCTTCCAGCCCAGAACTCAGCTCAACGAGGAATCCCTTTCAGAGCTTGCGCAGTCCATAAAACGTTCAGGGCTTATCCAGCCTGTCATTGTCAGGCGAACCCAGAACGGTTATGAGCTTATCGCTGGCGAACGAAGACTGAGGGCTGCAAAGATTGCCGGTTATGACAAGATTCCGGTTGTCATCAAAGAGATATCCGACCACGATGCTGCTGAGTTCGGACTGGTGGAAAACATCCAGCGTGAAGACCTCAATGCAATCGACATTGCACGGGCAATGCAGCGCCTTCACGACGATTTCGGCTACACACAGGACTCAATCGCCGAAGGGATAAAGAAATCAAGACCGTATGTTGCTAACCTTCTCAGACTCCTCGACCTCCCAGACATTGTCCAAGACGCAATCCTTTCAAACAGAATATCTGAAGGCCATGGCAGAGCAATGCTTTCATTAAAGGACACAGATCACATCATTGTAATGATGGACAGGGTCATCAAAAATGGTTTTTCAGTAAGGGAAACCGAGAGGGCGGTTAAAACAGCCCTGACTGATGCACCCAGGAAACCGGTAAAAATCGATAAAAGCCCTGAAATGGCACAGGCTGAGGCGATCCTTAGGGAATCGCTTGGAACAAAGGTTCATGTGCAAAAGGGCAGAATCGAGATAGAATACTACTCAAATGAAGACCTTGTGAGAATCTGCGAGGCCGTTGCGAAATGACCGATCACCCGACGGTTTGGGAGCCGATTCCTGAGGCAACGACGTTTCGGAGAGGACCAAACCCGAAGCTAAGGATTGTGGCGATGATCGTCGGGCTTGTTCTCATGCTGGGTTTCGTGCTTTATGTAACTTTTTTGCCGAGGGAATACAGCTTTATAATCAATATTGAAAGCGTTCCTGAAGGTGCATCGATAAGCGTTGATGGCGTGGACAGGGGCTCAACGCCAATGAAACTGTCGCTGGCACCATCCTCGTATTCGCTCACCCTCAAAAAGGAAGGTTTCAACACCCTTGCAACTACCCTGGAAGTTGCAAAGGAAGGCGAAACCTTCAGCTTTGACCTGACCAAAACAGAAGATGCCGTATCAATAACAACCATTCCAGATGGCGCAAGCGTTTATGTTGACAACAACTTTGTTGGCCAGTCAAATCTCAAATACAGGCGTGACATTGAGAACATCCACAGGATAAAAGTCTCGCTTCCGGGCTTCAGGGAGCAGGAAAAGATGGTGGACTTTTCAAAAGAGAGAGACATCATCTTCAATCTGGAAAAGAATTTCTACAAAGTGAAGGTCACAACCATACCCAAAGGCTCTGTCGTCTACATCGACGAAAACTACAAGGGTGAAACGCCTGTCGAAACTGAACTTACCGAGGGTGACCATGATCTGAGGCTGGTTCTCTCGGGCAGAAAATCAATCATCAAAAAGATAAGGGTAACGACTCCCCTTGATCTTGAGTACTCGTTTGAATCTGACGGCTTCGACTTCGAGACAATGACAGGTGAAGAGTTTGCGCCAGGAGCCAAAATATATATGTTCCACATGAAGGACGGAAAAGTGAATCCGGGGATTCCACCTCTTTATGTTGGAAAATCACCAGTCACCCGCTCAACAAACGACATAATGACCTACATCACTGCTGACCTTGCGACGAAACAGGGGCTTCTGGTTGCCAACCACCCAACCCTTGGAAGCTATGTCGGCATTTTTGATCTTGATGAAGGCGGTAAACCTTTAAAACCAAAATTCACAATGCAACTCTCAGGAGATTCCCCCGAAACATCGCTTGGGCAACCGGCAGAATCGATCTCCTACAACAACATAATCACCGATGTCACCCCAACCATTCAGGATGCAACGAACAACAGACGTTTCAAATTTGTTGAACAGGGCGACTCCTGGAAGCTGATTGACCGTGACAATTACCCGCTTGGCCAGGTACAACTGTCTGAAAAACCAGAAAAGATAATAATCTCTCCAACTGAAGACCACATTGTTTCAATTGCAGGTGGAAGATGCAGCGTCTATGATCTTGGCAGCGGAAAGCTTGTTAAAACACTAAAAGGCTCAGGCGCATTCTTCACCCTCGACGGCAATACCGTGGTTGCTTACACATCCTCGGCGATTGAAACCTACACGTTCAAAAATGACGAAACAGTAAAACCATATGCAAGGATAAAAGGGGTTCTTGTTCCAGTCACTTCTGATTTTGCCATGGATGTGGTCAAGGGCAAGGTTGTAGGGTTCATCAACATAAAGTCCGGCGAAAAGGAATCATGGAACTCAATTTTCACTGAAAACCCTTTTGAACCTGAAAATGTTGTGATCAGAAACGTTGCCGGAAATGTAATAGTCCTCGTCCTGGGCAAGATTTACGGGGTTCAGGCAATGGTAAAGGTTGACACCAATCCCAGCATTTTATACATGTGGATTCCTGAGAATGCCGTTCCAAAGCTGAACAGCCCGCATCTTTGAATTGTTATCCACAGGGGATATCCACATGTGGATAAACGGTCAAAAACAAAGACTTGGTTTAAATTCACAAAATAAGTCAATTAAACCAATGTTTCCAAATTCTAAACGCCGATCAGTCTGAAATAGATTGTTGCAAGCGTATTTTTGCCAATTTTCAGGTTATCCACATGGTAATCCATAAATTATATGATTTTGTGTTCAAATGCTCCAAGATTGCTAATATCGGTAAGTATGAATCGCAAACTTGCGCTCGTATGTGTGACAATGCTGATGGCATCGTGCTCTGTACCGGATATAAACTGGTCGCAGTATGGAGGCGGTCCAGGTATCAAGCATGCAAACCAGGCTGATACGGGATCTGGTATCTCGATGAAGTGGGATCTTGGATTTCAGCGACTGATGTCGATGGTGTGGCCGGTTGCTGATGACACCTACACTTATGCCGTTGTGGACAACCCGTCGAACTCTTACGAGAGCATGCTCATAAAGATTTCAAAAGAAACCGGAAGAATCGAAGGTGAACCCTTCATGTTGGGTGAAGGATCGACATTTGCAATCAACGTGGACAAGGGTTCGATCGTCGTCTCTGATGGCGAGAAACTGACAAAATACAGCAAAAAAGACATGAAGTCCATCTGGGAGTTCCAGCTCGACGACGAGGAGAATGTTTTCCAGATTGCATCAATTGAGGATGTGATCTTCTTTGTCACTGACAAAGCAAACGTTTATTGCATCAACAAGGACACCGGCATGGCTAGATGGCAGCAGAAGGCTGACGACCGATACAACTATCGCTGGTGTGCCTCAAACGGTGAGATTTCACTCATTGAGGGGTTTATTCCTGACGGAAACATGAAGGTTGTCGCCTACTCGACATACGGCGGAGAATATCTCTGGGAGTTTGAAACAGAAGGCGATGCCTCAATTCCGGCACAGATTCAAGGCGAAAAGGTCATAATAAATTCGACAGGGCAGATCGTGATGCTAGATGTTGAAACCGGGAAGTTGCTCTGGAGCTCACTTGTGAGAGATGCCTCCGGCCTTCCGGCAAAGATTACAAAAGCCGGTTGCTTCATGGAAAAGGCGTACTATCTTGCAAACGGCAACAGGCTCATGGGTTTCGACCTTGAGACCGGAACAGTCATCGATGAAGCAATAATCCCCTTTGATTCCCCTGCAACCGTTATGGCCGCTTCCAAAAACGCCATATTCATTGCCCTTTATGGCGACCCGTTCATGATTGCCTACAACCTCTCCGACAAGACTTTTTCAAAGAAGTTTGAAGGCAAGCGCACAGTAATTGCCATGGCTGTTTCAGATGGGTTGATTGTGCAATCTGTAGAATCTTTGATGTTTTTTAAATAACAATTCCGAACTTTGATCAGCCTTGTGACTGTTTTGACAAATATTTGATTTGCATATAATCTAGGGAACAAGCATTCTTTGGTTTGGAGGAATATGAGACAAGTATGTTTGTCATTGACAATAATCATAATGCTGGTTTTTAGTGGATGTTCCGATGCAACTTTGAAACCAAACAGTTCGATAGACAGACTGGTCTTTTTGTCAAACAAGATATGCTCTGTGAAATTAGAATACAACGAATGCGAAACACTGCCCGGTAAAGAATACAAAAACAAGATGTTGATCACAGGCTTAAGTGATATTAAAAAACAAAAAATCCGAATATCGTTTAAATATGATAAAAACAGCGTTGCCGTGGAATCTGACGATAATGAAATAATGATAGATAATAACAAGAATTATGAGGTAGAATTTAAGCTTAAAATACAGAGAAAACCTAACCTTGGCAACACTACCGTAAAATGCAAAGTGGAAAACAGTCGCGGACAGGTAATCAATGCATGTGATTTGAGAATTATTATTAGATTATTTAGTGTAAGAAGCTCCGAAGGTCAAGAATTTTTCGTATTGCCACCAGGTTCCTTTAGAACCGATTTACATTTTAATCTATCTTCAGAGCATAAGCAGCTAATTAAAACAACAATTGTTTCAGAGCTGCCGAAAGGTTTTAATGTATCATTGGACCTTCCTGTATTGACACCTAATTATATTGAGCCTGTAAAAGAACCACCAAAAAGAGAAAGAAGTAGAAGCGACAGCGAAGGTGAAGATGAACGCCCACCAAATTATGATAAGCCAAATACTGTTGAAGCTGTGTTTGAGACGACTGAGGAAATAAAATCAGGCAATTTCTTTATATATCTGGAGTTTGAATCAGATGGCTACAAAGAAACAATGAAACTGAAGGTCAATGTTGTAGACTTTAATATCGTATGCAGGGAAGACTCAAAGTTTTTTACACAAGATAAAATAACATACAATATTGACATAATTCCTAGGAGTGGTTTTAAAGGCAAGTGCGTTCCCATTATTGAAAGCCTGCCAAAGGGAGTCACACCAATATTTTCAGAGAACCCTATCATAATTGATAACAAAGAGAAGTCTTTTGATGTGATACTTGAGTTTTTACCAGGAATGCAAGGCATTTTTACACCCTTACTGAAAGTGGAAAATGAAAATGGATATTCAGCATGGATGCTGATTGCAAGAAAAGGGAGTTATGATATTCAGGTTTATCCGCCTGTAAAGGGCTCATACAGACCCGGAGCCGAAGTTGATTGGACCATAATGATTGGATCGCTTAGCGAAAAACCGGCAAAACTTTATATAAAGATTTCAGATACTCCAAAAGGATGGATTGTCAAGCAAGCAAGCAATACCTTAAGCGAAGGCAATAGTCTGGAACCTGTTGAAATTGGCAAAGAAAAAGAGATAACCGTTATGATGGGCGATGACGTGTTTGTCACCATATCGATTGTCATTCCAATAGATTCTGATATGGACAACACAAGGGTCAGATTTGAGATAAGGGATGGCGACAACATTAGAGTAGAAGATCTATCAAAAGATTATGTCTTGCCTGACCATAATTTGTAGAATGCATCAATCAAACTGAATGCCCAAGGCGATATTTATCAGAAAAGCAAGGTAACTTGGCAAGAGTATTGAAAAATACCGGTACGAAGAAGAACATCAAAATAACTCCACAGAGTATTAGATAAAATGTATTTTGTAGATGCTAGTTTTTCAAAATAATTGATATTCATCACGAGGTCGCTGGATAGTTAATTTCGGTTGTCCTTCATAAGGATGTACCCTTTGAACAGGTTGAAGGTCATGGAGAAATGAAAACTCCCCGTTTTGATACGGGGAGTTTAGGTGGTTTTGAAATCTAGTGAATCTCAGCTGAGGGTTTTGCGTTGCCTGATTCGAAGTATTCCTTGGTCGGCTGCGGGAGCAGGTAGTAAAGCAGAAGATCACGATGGTTCTTGATGTATTCAGGTGGGTTGAGCCCTTCATCAACGGTGAGCGGGAGCGAGTTGACGTAGTGCCCCGAACGTTCCTTATAGATATCGAGTTTTCCGGCAATCATCGAGACAAATTCCGGCTTCATCGGGCCAGTTCTGCCATAGCGACCTATGACCATATCCCTGAATTCCCTTGAAACGACCTTGTATCTTTCGCCAGTTTGCACGTTGAATGCTGCCTGGGAGCCGACAATTTGTGATGTCGGGGTGACAAGTGGTGGATAGCCGGCATCTTCACGGACTTTCTCGGCTTCGGCAAGGATTTTGGGGAGAAGGTCGAGCTGGCCAAATGACTGGAGCTGGGTGCGAAGGTTGGAGATCATGCCGCCTGGAATCTGGGCGCCAAGCTGCGCCTCGTCTGGTGCCGGGTAGCCAAAGCTCGTCATGATTTCGATGTTTATGCGTCTTGCTTCGTCGTAGTTGCCTGCTTTGACAAGTTCGATCGCCTTTTTCATCTTGTCCAAAACCGTTGGTGGGAGTGGGTATGGGATCAGCTGTGGGAGCGAGTTTGCCTTTGCGTCGAACGCTGCAAGCTCTTTTCTGATGCCAAGGAGCTTCTTTGACGAACGCTCGATTGCCTTGTGGTCAAGACCGTGCTCGATTCCGAGAAGTTCGGCATAGACTGAAATGATTTCAATGGCTGCGTGGCTCGAACCGCCTGCAAACGGACCGATTGCCGTGTCGATCCTGTCGCATCCTGCAAGGAGGGCGACGATTGAGGCTGTTTCGGCAAAGCCAACAGTTGTATGTGTGTGAAGAGTGATTGGAACCCTGAGATTCTTCTTCATTGCCGGGATGAGAACGGCTGCGTCTTTCGGGCTGAGGATGCCGGCCATGTCCTTTATGGCCACAATATCGGCTCCGTCTTCCTGAAGCTCGCTTGCGTACTTGACGAACCATTCGGTTGTGTGGACTGGAGAGGTGGTGTATGAGAGTGCAACCTCTGTCTTTGCCCCCCATGCCTTGGAGGCAAGAAGAGACATCATCAGGTTGCGCCTGTCGTTGAGGGCGTCAAACATCCTCATGGTGCTCACGCCTGATTTTATTGCAGCCTTGCAGAAGGCGACGATCATCGAATCAGGATAGGGTGAGTAGGCGAAAAGATTCTGGCCTCTGATCAAAGCCCTGATGGAGGTCTTTCCGTTTGTAACCTTGAAGTACTGGTCAAGCCTGTCCCACGGGTTTTCCTTAAGGAATCTCAAGGGTGCGTCAACAGTTGCGCCACCCCAGAGCTCAAGCTCCTTGAATCCACACTCGACGATGTCTTGAATCACTGACATTCCCTGCGGTGTGCTCATTCTTGTTGCAAACAGGCTCTGCTGGCCATCCCTCAAGCTCAGATCACAAAATTCCACTTTCCTCATGGAATCCAGTCTATTGGAACTCTTTAGCAAATTCAACTGGAATGCGAGAAACCAAAAATTATAATCTTAAGACCGTGAGAAAAATCTTGCCTTTGATACTGGTTGTAAGCCTTGCCTCATGTGGGACGCAGGCGATAAAAAGCGATAGCTTGCTGTCAGTAAAATGGCAATACGATGGTTTTGAAGAACCACTAAGTATTGGGGTGCGACCATCAAAGGGCTACATCATGGCAGTTTCTGTTTCAGGCAACGAATACACTCTTGTTGACGAATCAACCGGCCAGGCCGAGTGGGTGAGAACCGTTGAAGAGGAAATTGGTAGCGACAATGCCTTTCCCCCTGTAGAAGCCGGTGGAAGAATGGTTTTTTCCTGTGGCAACCAGTTAAGGTGCATGGACATGCGAACCGGAGACCAGCTTTGGTCAGTTGCAACCAGAGACACCGACATTGGCCCTGCAAGCTTTGCCCAGCCAGCGTTTTCCAACGGTAGAATCTTTGTTGGAACAGCTTCAGGTTCGCTTCTCTGCCTGGATGCGCCGTCTGGCGTTCAAAACTGGGAAATAAAATCATCGGTTGACGCTTACGGACCGGTTGTGGCCATGGGTGACAAGATTGTTGCAAACATGCTCTCTGGCAGGATAGAATGCAGGAAGCAGGATCAAGGCTGGGTCGTCTGGAAAAATGATTACTTTAGGCTTCCTCTCGATCCGATTCCAAACGATGGCGAAACCCTCTATCTTTCTAACCCGGGCCCATCCATTGCAGCACTGGACATAAACGACATGAAAGTGCTGTGGACAAAGTCAATTGCAAACAAGACCGGAACGCTCCAGTTCAACCCCGAGCTGACCGGTGACCTGATATTTTGCTGTGACGAAAACAAAGTTTACGGGTTTCAAAGAAAAACAGGCGAGGAAAAGTTCAAATTCGAAATTCCTTTCGACCCGACACACCTTAAGGCGCTTTCAAACAGGCTCCTCATAACCTCGAAGAATCGCCTCTATTGCTACTCCTTTGACGGCAAGCTACTCGGAGAGTTCAAAGAACCAAACGGGGACGAACTCTTTGGAATTGATGAAGGCAAATCCACGATCATCTGCTGGAGCGCCAGAACCATCTACGGGCTTTCAAAATAAAACTACGCACTGTAGAATCGCTTCATGGAGGAGCGATGAGGAAGTGGATTAATATTGCCGAAAGCATAATTCTGGTTGCAATGCTGGTTTTTGTGATCGATTTTCACAAGTATTACACCCAGCCTATATGTATAGCAAACGGACATATGCCCGTGGGCGCAACGTGGGATGGGAACAAGCTGGTTTCAGATGAGTCAAACTTCATCAAGTCTGTGACTTACCGCATTGACTATGATGAGAACAACAATGTGGAAATCAATTATTATTACGATCCTGAAAGCGTGCTTGTAAGAATTGATCCGCAATCGGTTTTGTTGGAAAAAATCCTCAGGGACACTGGAAAAAGCATTGAGGACGTAAAAATGGGGATGCTTGAATACAATAATTTCAACGAATTCACAGATATTCTGCTGACTGACGCACAGAGTGTCGTACATTTTATTGATTGCCAGACAAAAGAAATAGAAGTTAAACAAAATGATATTCTGGTGTTTTGGGACGGAATAGAAAGTAATAATAAGTATATCGCTAATCACAAAACAGATATAGGAACAAAAACCGATAAATTTGATGAAAACAGTTATGATACAATATGCCAGGGAGACAGATTTTACCGGATGAAGTTCTACAGGGCTAACCAGAAAGGTTCTGATGATATAAAATTTGATTTTACATCAGAAGACGGTTTGTTGGCAAAATCGACCACAACTGTGATTGTGAAGTAATGGGGAGAACAATGAAAAAAACATTGATAATCACGCTTGCAATTGTTGTAGTGCTAGTTGGAGCCGGGGTTCTCGTTTACAACGTTTTCTTCAAGCCAAAGTCGATACCCGGGAAAGACGTAACAATGACTGCTGTGAGATGGCACGCGGTTGGTTATGACAGCAACGGAAACTACATAAACCCTAACCTGATTGAGGCAACTTCACTAAATGAGGCTTTTGACCAGACAACGCCTGAAATGATTTTGTTTGAAAGAGGCGTGCTTTGGCACCAGTCACAATTGGCCCAAAAGAACAAAAATCTTGTTTATGAAAACAAAAACGGTAAGACTGTTGAATTTAACGATTTCATGGAGTTGGTTTGCGCAATCAACAAGAAAAACCCGGTACACCTTTTCACAACCGACATAAAACGTTCAGAAAGCATAAATGCAGGAGATGTTATTATCGTCTGGGAAGAGATCGACAAAGGCAAATTCAATTCCAAGCCAGTTCAAGAAATCATCAAAACAGAGAACAATCCAAAGGATAACGATTTGTTTCCTGAGATGTATTTCTACATTGAACAGCCAAACGGGAACATTGCAAGATTCAAGATTTTCATAGGATTGTCCAAAGGTGAGGGAACTGCAGCTTTCCGTTTCCTGTCAAAATCCGTTTTTCCTTCGGTTGAATCGATGAAAGTTACAGTCAGATAACCCTATTCCTCAATCAGTTCGGCAGTCCACTCATTTCCGTCGCCTGAGGAGAGTGCGAGCTTCTTCCTGTAAACGAAAAACGATGGTTTCTGCTCCCTGAAATCGATGATGTACTGGCCGCCCTTCATTCCGCTGCCCAGCTGCTTGATCTCCTTGTAGTACAGGTAAGCAGTGAACTTCTCCTGCCCGAAGATGATTGTGAAGTCTTCCTTTCTTGTGAAGAGCTTCTCCTTTCCCTTCGGAATGAGCAGGTATGTGTGCTTTATTTCATCATCGGTGAGATGAAACAGTATTTTTTCCATTTTGTGCCTCCTTTTTGGTATGTTCCAATTGTACCCGGTTTTTGATAAAATCAAAGTAGATGCCATACATCAAGACAAAAGCCCTGATAATCGGCAAAATGCCATATAAAGAACACGACAAGACCCTGAAGCTCCTGCTTGAAGACGGTCGGAGAATCGAGGCAAAGATAAGAAAAGCCCGCGACACGGGATCAAAATGGGGGGCAGTGACAGAACCCGTGGCGCTTATTGAAGTCGAGGTTTACGAAAGAGCCGGCAGATTCACAATCACTGGCATTTCAATCGACAAATTCTACCAGTCAAAAGACTATCCCTCGATGGTTGCCCAGGAGTTTGTTGCCGAAATTATTGAGAAAACAACGCCTTACGCCTTTTGCGAAGAAGAGATTTTCGATGTTGCAAAGTCTGCCTTTGATGAACTGGAGACGTTTGACAAGCTGACCGCCTGCACAAAGTTTCTGCTTGAGACCCTGAGAATCCATGGCTACAACCTCAATGTTTCAAGTTGCTCCGGTTGTGGGGCGGGAATTGACTCCGATTGCTTTTTTGATCTGGCAACGGGTTCAACTGTTTGCAAAAACTGCAAGACTGCCCATTCGATAAGGTTTCCGATGGCAGCTGTTGAAGCTGTAAGACAGCTTGAGGATCATGACCTGTCAGAATCCATGAGACCACAGATGGCCAAAGGTTTGATCGAGTTGATGCTCAGGATTGTGTCAGCCAGGTTTGACGCAAGGATCAACACCTCTTTACACCTGAAATCCATCTGATAAAATCAGAAGGTCTATGAGATTTGGAGCAAGATTCATTCTTTTTTTGACAAAGGTTTTCAAGACAAAAGGTACGCATCCGCTTGATCTTGAGGCAAAAGGCATTGGTTCCTACCCACAGTGGGAGTACGACCTTGCCGCAAAGACAATGAAGTATTTTCCAAAGGAATTTGTTTCCTCAGAAGCAGTGATGGGCAAGACAATTCTTGACGATTGCTGCGGTGCCGGTGGAAAGGCAATCTATCTCTCGGACCTTGGAGCAGCGAAAGTTGTCGGCATTGATATCGGAGAACAGTTTGTAGCCAAAGCCCGCGAGTTTGCAAAATCAAAAGGAAACGAAAAGGTCGAGTTCATAACCGGCGACGCCCACAAGCTCCCGTTTGAGGACAAGTCCTTTGACACGGTTTTTTCCTTTGACGCTTTTGAACATGTGTCTCAACCGGAGAAGATGCTTTCTGAAGCAAAAAGGGTTTTGAAACCAGGCGGAAGACTGGTCATGTCCTTCACAACCTGGGGCAAGGCAAAAGGTCATCACCTCACGGATGCAATCAACGTTCCGTGGGCACATCTGCTTGTTTCGGAAGAATCGCTCATGGAAGCATACAGGGCAAAGGCAAAACCTGAGATGTACCTTTTCAGGGCAGGCTCGATGGATTCAAAAAGACTTGCCTACTGCAACAAGATGAACCTCAGATGGGCAAGAAGGTTGATAAGGGATTGTGGAATGAAGGTTTTACTTTTTAAGCCTGTTCCATATCCAGGGATTCTTGCTATAATGGCAAAAATTGGTCTGGCTGAATACTTCAGCCGTGTAATAACCGTTGTTTTGGAGGTCTAAACCGTGGACAAAAAACAGATTGAAAAGCTTGCTAAGATGACCAAATCCGACAAGGAATTCAGGGCAAGGGTTGAAAAGCTCAGGCAGGAAGAGAAAGCCAGAAACCACAGGAACATGATCACAACCATAAAGATCCTTGGAATTGCTGCAGGCGCTTTGATTCTTGGCGTGATCACTCTTAGTATCATCAATAACATTGACTTTGCTGTTGCCCAAAAGACTGACACAGTCAAAGCAATCCTAAACACCGCACAAGGAAAGATTACGTTCGAGCTAGACAAATCTGCAGCCCCCAGAACAGTCGCAAACTTCCTTGAGAACGTGAAGAACGGTTTCTACGACAACTCTTATTTCAATCGCATCATAAAAGATGGAATCATTGAAGGCGGTGTGCCGATGGATGGCAAGCCTGTCGGCAATGAACCAGCAAAGGCAAGGCCAGGCTACAAATCCACGATGGATTTCGAGATCACTGGCCTCAAGCACGAGCGTTGGGCTGTTGCAATGGCCTCAACTGACAGCAAAGCAAATCAGACCCATTTCTACATGTGCCTTTCTGCCCAGCCTAAACTTGATGGCAAGGGTGTAGTTTTTGGAAAAGTAGTCGACGGTTTTGACGCAATCCAGAAAATAACAAAAATTGGACTGAAGGCTCAGGTTCTTGACAACGAGATCGCAAAGGACAAGGACGGCAATCCTGCAAAAAACCAGGAACACAACGGCGTGATCTATGAAGTGGCAAATGACGAAATGAGCAGGCCAGGCAATCTGGATGAGGCAAGGATTAAATCGATAGAAATTATTGAGTAAAAACTCGATAGACAAACAAACCCCCTTGCACTAGAATGGAACCAACTGAAAGTGCAAGGGGGTTTTCATTTTATGGACGAACTTTCCAGGCAGATCGGCAGAACAGAGTTTGAGATAGAGTCAAAAGGGCTCGACATCGAAAACGGTCTCAAACTCGCAAATCTCTATGCTCAAAACCCTGAAATGGCTGCACAGCTGGCAGACCTTCTTTCAAAGCTCCTAGAGAAAGCTCCACAATCGTACAAGCTTCAGGAGTTTATCTACCAGTTTTCAAAACAGTCGGGCAAGAAGGAACAGGAGAAAATTTCCCTGGAGAAACTCCTTGAAATTGAACCGGCAACCATTGAAGAACTCCGCTCAAAGGTTTTCATTTTAACGGAGCTAAAAACACCCGAAAAAGCAAAAGAAGCAGTTGACAAGTTCGAGGCAAAAAACGGCATCTCTCCTGAGACATGCTGGATGAAAGCAGATTCTCTCAATGCTATGGGCAAAAAGGACGACATTGAGAAGTTGATAAAAGAATGCGACAAGATGCCAGAGTCATACATGAAGTCTGTTGCCATTGCCGCAATGCTTATTGGAATAGAATCGGACAAACTTCATGAAAACTGGGAGAAAGCACAGGGTATGCTTTTGGATGTCATAAAATCCGAGCCAAAAAACCTGCTTGCATACCGGCTGTTTTTCTCGGCAACAAGAAGCCTTGCACCAAACAGAAAAACAATTGATACAATCCTTGGAACTGCAATTTCTGGCGGTATCACTGAACCGTTCATCTTCCTCAACATCCTCAACATCTATATCGAATACTCTATCGTAATAAGAACCGATTCCATATTTGAAAAACTAGAGCAGCTCCTGCCACCAGCTGAACATCCGGTTGTAAAAATGCTTGAAGCTCTTGCGCTCTATTTTGACAACTACGGCCTTTGCAGGAGCATTCTTGGCTCATGGTACAGCCCGGACTTTGCTTCTAAAGCTGATTTTTCAATCTATATTTCTAACCTTGCCTCCGACCTTTCAAACGCTGCCGAAAAAGGACTTGGTGTAAAGTTTATTTCAGCAGACAAGAAAAACACAGGTTTGATGACAAACGAAGAGTTGGCAAAACACCTGAGGGGCATTGCCGTTGAATCACTTCAAACCTATATTTCACTCTCACCCAATAACCCTGATTCCCACTACAGACTTGGCATGCTTTACGAGTCTCTTGGTGACGAACGAGCCTACGCCTCTTTCGAGAAAGCGCTTGAACTCTCACCTGACAACGTGAATGTCATGTACAGGATCGCCGTGATAAAGGACAAGGCAGACGACGACATCGAAGCCTATGAGATGTTCAGACGCATCGCAAACTCAAAAACCACCGACATGGGCATGATGATCGACGCCATGATAAGAGCTTCAGAGATCGCCATAAAGTATGGCTGGATTGAGGAAGGCGAGGAGTTCCTTGAGCGGGCAAACGCACTGATGCCAACAAATCCGCAGGTTGTAACAATGCTTGGCAAGGTGTTCCTCAAGGAGGCAAAGATTATTGGTTCAGATTTTGCCCTTGTGAAAGCACAGGAAAATTTCATGAAGGCTCTTGTCCTGGATCAATCAAACGTCGATGCTTCTTATTATCTTGGCCAGGTTTACTATATGAAGCGTGAGTATCTGGCAGCAATCAGGCAGTTCACGGAAACCAGCAACAGGTTCAAGGAATGCTCGATGCTTTGCAGCTTCTGGACTTCAAGATCATACCACCAGCTCTATAAAGGCCTGCTCTTCTCGTCTAAGGATTTCCTGACCTCGGCCATAAAACATGCAGAATCACTGAGAACCCTTTCCGAAAAGATTCCGGAAACGCAGGAGTACATTGCTGAACTCTACTCTGAAGCTGGCATGGAGGATGAAGCAAACAAGCTTTTGAATGCTGCAAAAAACAAACTGAAAAAAGAGTTTGTGCCAAAAGATGGGATCGCCGGTGAAATAAAAGTTCTGGCTGTTTACGCCCCTCAGGTGGCAAGACCCGATGACCCCAACAGGGTTGAAAGGGTGTTTTCAAAAGGATCGGTTGGAATGCTGGAGGTTTCATATATTCCTGGCAACGGTGGACTTCTGATAACTGGAAACATGGGTGAATCGTTCCAAAATGCAATCGAGGTTGCCTACGCCTTCTTCAAACGTTACCTTATGAGCAAGAATAGAATTCAGGATCCTGCCTTCGATATCCATGTCGACGTGCCTGGCTGGTTCCCGAAATACGACGGGCCATCAGCTGGAGTAAACCTTGCCGTTGCGATGATAAGCGCATACACAGGCAAACCGGTTCCTAAAAATGTAACAATGACTGGAGAAATCTCCTTCCACGGCAACGTAATGCCTGTCGGCGGAATCAAGGAAAAGATCGAAGCAACCTACGAAAAGGGCGTTGACAAAGTCTTTATTCCAAAAGAAAACCAGTGGGACTATCTGGACATGCTCATAAAAGACACAAGGCAGGAGATGGTTTCCGACAACGAGAAAACGCCGCTCAATCTTCCGATCATCATTGCCGTCAAATCGATTGTGGACGTAATTGACGATTTGGGCATTGGCGCAGATGTCCTTGTCGAGGATACCGAAGAATCGAAGTAATTCGCCTCGACTTCGTCGAGGATATAATCTTACCCCTTTGATGAAGGTTATTCTGATTTCTCGAAGTAAATTCGAGAAATCTTTGTGTCTAGGTGGTTATAAGTAAAAAGATTGTAAGATATTTTGCTAGTTTTTTTGAAAACCACTCACACTCAATGAAATCATCTGGCTTGGCCAGTGATTTCAAGATAAACTTGCTCTTAGAGACCAGTTCTTTACCGGTGAAGCCGTGATTATTCCAAATCCGAGGCGAAGCTCTCGATGATGTGTCGCAACTGAGACGAGAGTTTTGAAGCCTTTGTCGGGTTCTGCCTTACGGTTCTGACGTATCGCTCAATCTCGTCGACAAGCAGCATAAGATCACGCTTGGAAAAGGTTGGGTTGATGGCTTTCATTCTTGAAATCTGGCCATCAAGCCACGGAAGCATATCCTCTCCGATGTTGCTCTGTGCAACTTTTCTTATGCCATCGATGAGGAAGGCGACCTTTCCGGATGGTGGTGAAACTGTTGTTGCTCCACCCGGGCCAAAGGATGCTGTCGGTGGTTCCTTGGGTTGGACTGGTGGTGGAGCAGGAGGTGTTTCCTTGACTGGAGGCTGTGTTGGTGTCGGCGGTGTTGGCTTCTTCTCTTCGACCGGTTTCCTCATTGCAAACGGGTCTGGAATCTCATCTTCCGGTATGTTGATCACCGGTCTTGAGCCTGGTTTTGGCTGCACTGAGATTGGCTGTGCCGGTTTCGGTGGTTCGGAGAGTTTTGGGTCTGGCTTGAACGGTTCAAACTTTGGCTCAGTTTTTATAGGTTCCGGCTTGATTGGTTCAATCGGTTTGACTGGTTCGGACTTGGCTGGCTCAACACGCGGGGTGATTGGCGTGACTGGTTTCGGTGGCTCAATGACCGGCTGTGGAACTTCAACCTTAATTGGTGTTGACGCTGTTGGTGGTGGTGACTCAAGTTTGATGCTCTTTGAGTTGTCTGTTTTCGAGAAAACTTCCAGGAGCGTGCCCTTGAGAATGAGCTTGTCCTTGAGAATTCCTGGATCTTCCTTGAGTTCTGGCTCACAATCAATGAAGTGACCTTTGACTTTTCCGTCTGAGATGTAGATGAGTTCGGCAAAATCTTCGTTTGTGACTTTGATAAGGCCTGTAAATCCCTTTTCTCCAAGGACGGTTAGGAATTTGTCATAATCGATGAAGTAAGATTCCATCGGTGAGTATGCAGAGATGCCTTCGATGAACCATTCAACAAGGCTGCAAATGTCGATTGAAGTTGAGTAGATGCTCAGGCTGCCCTTTCTCTCCTGGATGGCTGCGATGCTCTTGGAGAGGGCTTCCTGGCCACGGATTGCAGGAGCGCCGGATGAGGAGAAGAGTGACCCACTGATGCGGCCTTCTACGAAAAGGATGATGCCTGTTTTGGGATCGGAATTGACCATGATGTAACCGGAGAACTTGTCTGTACGGAGCTTGGAAGACATTTCTTCCCAGTTTAAAAATACTGTCGGCAGGTTTTCGTAAAGCGGTTTCCCTCTTGGAATCAGACGCATATATTAACCTCCTGAAATCTTCTAACACTTAATGTTATTTTTTTCGAGGAAAAATGTCAAGTGACGAAAATTGCGGTCATATTGACAATTTGTTTATTCTCTGATTTTTGGGAGTGTCACGGTGAACGTGGTGCCGATGTTTTCCACCGAGCTGACCGTGATTGTTCCTTTGTGGCTGTCAATAATCTTTTTCACAATTGAAAGACCAAGGCCAGTGCCATCAACTTCCTGCTCCTTTGCGTTGGTGGCCCTGAAAAACTCTGAAAAAAGCCTTGGTATCTGCTCTTTCGGGATGCCAATGCCTGAATCGCTTATGGCCACTGCAATCTCATCTGGTCGATCGAATATTGAAACATCAACCCTTCCGCCAAGTGGAGTGTATTTGATTGCGTTGTCCACTAGGTTTTCAAACGCACGGTGCAGAGAGTCCTTGTTGCAGCAGATGTCGATTGGATTCTTCAGCACGTTGAGCCTGAGCTTGATGTGCTTGGAATCTGCTTTTGGGCTGAGTTCGTTGATTACCGAAACGATGATGTCCCTGATGTTGCTTTCGCCAAACTCAAGCACCGTGTTTGCTGTGCCTTCAAGTTCGAGTAGCTCCCTGACAAGCGTTAAAAGTTGCTCAATCCTTGCGTTTGCCCGTTCAAAGAATTTTTTCTGCTGAGGGTTGATGTCACCGGTGTAGCCGTCGAGAACCAGCTGGAGAATAGACTGGACTGCAGCCATTGGCGCACGGAGTTCGTGGGTTGCGAACCTGATAAAGGAAGTCCTGGATTTGTCAAGCTCCTGCATCTTCCTGTAGTTGAGGGCATTGGTGATTGAGAGTGAGGATTCACTGGCAACGAGTTTGAGAAATTCAATTTCATTTTCGGAGAAGTCGTAGAACTGGTTTGTGTAACACCTCAAGACCCCAAGCGGTTTGCCGTAGTGGATCATGGGAACCGCCAGAAGAGAAACCAGTCCCTCTCTGAGCGCTTCTTCCCTGTAAAGGAATCTGGGATCGTCGTTTACGTCAGGAGCATAGACAGGCTTGAGGGTCGTTATGGCATCGTAGTCGATAAGGTCCCTTGAAAGCTCGACTGAACCCATGTCCGGTTCGGATTTCAAGCCGGCCACGCTCATGATGGTTATGGTTTTGCCATCTTCTGACAACATTCTTATAACAGCGACAGTGATCGGTTTTATCTTGGTGACAGTGTTTGTAATGGCCGATAGAACGCCTGAGGTTTCAAGTGTGCTGTTCATTTCAAGCGTGAGGTCATAAACTGACTGTAGCCTTTTGTTTTCAATGGAGAGGTCGTCGCGAAGATCGGACACTGTTTTGAGGCGTTTCCGCATTTCATCGGACGCGCTTTTACCGATGATGCCCATGATGACATTTACGGCAACGATGAAGACGATCTGGCCGATGGTAAGAAGAATGATGTGTTTAACTTCAGGATGGCTGTATATGTGGACTATTCCGAGAATGGTCACAAGAACGCTTGATAACAGCGGTAAAATTATCTTTGAGCTTTGGGTTGTTTCAAAGCCTGCAAGTGATGAGTAAATGGGGAAAAGGTAGACGGCTGGACTTGAGACTGCACCTGTAAAATAGCAGACAAAAAACAGGGCGAGCCAGTCAAACATTATCTGGTGGAGAAAAATTCTCGAGATGTTGGAAGTATGGTTGGAGAGCAAATAAAAAATGAGATTGTAGCTGGCAACAATTATTGAAATTATGACAAGAGGAATCCAAGCAAAATCGAGCAGGAGATAACGGATTAGAAGGCTGACGGCAAGCAGAGAGATAGAGGCGAACCAGCGTATGAGGATAAGCGTCCTGTTGCGCTTGTCCGCCTCGTTTGTTACTGTCCGGGCAGCCTGGACGGTCTTCAACGAACCGCGTCAGCTGAGGAACTTGCCGACTTTTTCAACAAGCTCAACCGGCTTGACAGGCTTTGTGATGAAGTCGTCAACAGGAAGGAAGTCAGAATCCTTTTTTGGATCAAACTTCATGTGCTTCTCGTTTCCGACATTTGTGATCATGAGAATTGGAATCTTTGCAAAGTTTTTGTAGATGGAGCCAGGATCCTCCGACCTGATCTGAAGGGCGGTCTGGAAGCCCTCGGTGTCCGTTTCCATCATGACATCGAGAATGAGGAGGTCTGGTTTGTTTTCAAGCATGGATTTGAGACCAATTTTGGAGTTTGGTGCGGTGAAAACCTTGTAGCCTGATGTCTCAAGCACGATCTTCATTGCATCCACAACGTCCGTGTCGTCGTCAATGATGAGTATCCTTTTCAATTGACTGCCTCCTTTGAGAAATCAAGGATTGCCTGATAGCAGAAATCAATCAGCACAGGCATTTTTGATTCAACAGCTTGCGAAAGTTCAACGCCTGGTTCAACGGTCTTTGGCTCGATGCCGATGATCAGTATCGGGGGTAGACTTGAGATGATGGTACCAAGTTTAAGGACTTCTGGCAATGCCATGTCGTGCAGCGAGGCATAGAAGTTGCTTGAAAGCTTGAGGTCTTCAGAGGAAAAGGTTCTGGCATTTCCAGGTTCAAGCCCCATCATGGCAGCATCGATTATGACAACCCTGTCTGAATCGAGGATGTCGGAGAGCAGATCGACGCCTGCAGTCTCCCCCTCCATGAGATCGACTCCGGGAGGGAGAGGCATGTTTGACAGTTCCTTGACAAGATGGATACCCACACCTTCATCGGTGAGGAGCGTGTTGCCAAGACCGATTACCAGCATTGTTACCTTTCAATCCTCACATCGAGAAGATGAGCAGAGCACGAGATGCATGGATCATAAGCCCTGACGAGCATCTGGAGGAGGAGCGAGATTTCTGATTCCGGCTTTCCGAGCATGAGCGGGGCGAAAGCCTTGAAGTCTTCGTTGATGTTCCTGACGTTCTGTGTTGTCGGGATGACACAGTCGGCTTTTGTGACGAAGCCGTTGTTGTCGTAGGTGTAGCTGTGGAAGAGGATTCCCCTTGGAACCTCGACAGCGCCTGCGCCTGTTCCGGCCTTCACCTTGTATTCAACCGGCTCATCCTTGAGGCCGTTGTTAAGAAGCTTTGTGATAAGGTCGATTGCGTCGTAGGTGATGTGAATGGTTTCAACAATCTGGGCAACCGTGATCATGTAGGGATTGTGGCACATTGGCTTGATTCCAAGTTTTTCGGCTGCTTTCTTTGCTTCAGGTCTGAGGAGGTCGTAGTTGTTGTTGAATCTTGCGAGCGCTCCAACCTGGTATGCTTTGCCGTTGTGAGCACAGAGCTTAGCCGTGTTGTCTGGATCGACCACTTCGTTTGTGATCTCCGTGTATTTGGACGGTGGAAGGCTGTCGCCGCTTGAGGTGATGATGTTTCCGTCATAAAACGGGTATTCCTTTGAGCCGTTGATCGGGCCAAGGGAGACATACTCTGTTTCACGCTTGTAGTCTGGAATCTTGAGTGTTGCGAACAGGTCGATTGTGGCTTCGAGATCCTTGATCGTATCAACGAGCATGGCCTGTGTGTTTTTCATTCTGACCGGGTCTGGGAGAGCGGAGAAGCCGTTGATCTTCAGAGAAATCGGGTGGACGTGCCTGCCAACGAATGTTTCGCATAGTTCGTTGCCCATCTTCTTGAGCTTGAGGGCGCGCTTCACAACGTCGGGATGTGTGGCTGCAAGCGGGAGAACTGAACCTACACCGAGGAAGTCTGGTGCTGCGAGGAAGTAGTAGTGCAGGTAGTGCGACGAGAGGTTTTCGCCGTGGAGGGCTAGTTTTCTCATTGTCACTGTCTGTTCTGATGGCTCAAGCGACATTGCAGCCTCTGAAGCGCGCAGTGACGAAAGAGCGTGACCGACGGCGCAGATACCGCAAATCCTTGTGACGATTTCACGGACTTCATAGTGTCCGCGACCGACAAGCATGGCTTCAAAAAACCTTGGAGCTTCGACAACGTTGAATGAGACTTTCTCAACCTTGTTGTCCTTCACTTTAAGGAGAACATCGCCGTGACCCTCTACGCGGGTGAGGTGGTGAACGTGGATGTCATAGTCTGTCATTATTTCTCCTCCTTCTTGTAGGAGTTGAAAATTGTCATGTAGTTGAAGACATCGGCATCGCTGCAGTTCTTTGTCAGAAGCATAATCTTTTCAGAGTCGATGTTTGCCTCGTGGACAAATCCCCTGCAACCGGTGCAGCTTGAACCCCATGTCGTGCAGATGGCATTGCATCCGCCCTGTGTGATCGGGCCAAGGCACGGTTTGCCCAGAGTGAGCATGCACTCGTTTTCCTTGAGCCTGCATTCGATGCAGACCGGATAATCGTGTGACGGGCAGGCTTTTCCGGCAAGAATGGCCTTGACTGACTTGACGAAATCGTTTCTGTCAATCGGGCATCCCGGAATGTAGCCGTCAACCTTTACAACGGCATTGATTGGACGTGTTGCAAACGTTTCGTACCACTCGTACTTGTCGCCGTAGACGTCTTTCCTGACCTGTTCAAGCGGCCTGTTGTTCTTGATTGCATTTACACCGCCTGTGCAGGCGCATGCGCCGAGGGCGATGAGGACTTTTGAGCGATTCCTGATGTCCTGGAGTCTGGCAATGTCCTTCTCACGGGTGATTGAACCTTCGATGAAGGCAATGTCGTAGTCCGGAGCTGTGTCGGTGATGGCTTCGCGGAACTCGACGATGTCAACCATTGTGACAAGATCAAGGAATTCCTGGACGAAGTTGATCGACTCCAGCTGGCAGCCTTCGCAGCTTGCGAAGTCAAAGAATGCGATTCTGGGTTTCATAGAGCCTCCTCAAGGTGCTTGACCTGGTTGAACGAGAAGACCGGGCCCTGCTGGCAGCAGTACATGCCGTTGATCTGGCAGTGGCCGCACTTTCCGAGTCCGCACTTCATCCTGCGTTCGAGTGAAACGAGGATGTGTGAATCTGAAAGGCCTTTTGTCTTGCATTCGAGGATTACGTACTTGTACATGACCGGCGGGCCACAAACGAGTGCGTAGGTGTTTTCGGGGTTGATTGTTGCGTGTTTGAAAAGGGTTGTGATAACGCCGATGTTTCCTGACCAGCCTTCACCCGGTTTGTCAACTGTTTCAATGAGGGTGACGTTCTTGTCAGTGGCCATCTTTGCAAGCTCATCTTTAAAAAGCCTGTCAGCCGGTGTTCTTGCGCCGTGGAGAATTGTAAAGTTGCCGTAGTTTTCACGGTTGGCAAGCACGTACCTGACTACCGAGCGCAATGGAGCAAGTCCGATGCCACCGGCAACGATGAGGATGTCCTGACCCTTGAGGTCGTCCACCGGGAAACCGTAACCGTATGGTCCCCTGATTCCGAGTTTGTCACCAGCTTTGAGCTTGTGGACTGCGTTTGTAACGTCTCCGACCCTTCTGATCGTCAGCTGGAAGTCGGGAGCGTCTGTTGGCGAAGAGCAAACCGAGATTGGAGCTTCACCAACGCCGAAGACCGTCATCTCGACAAACTGGCCTGGTTTGTGTCCAAGCGGTTTGTTTCCCGGGAGCGAGATGGTGAACATCTTCTCTGTCGGGGTGAGGTCAACGACTGATTTTATTGTGGCGATGTCGAAATTGTACTGGTTCATTTGCACGCCGCCTCCTTGTTCAGGATTCTGTTGCTGATTTCAACAAGGTTGATGTCGACCGGGCAGTATTCCCAGCATCTTCCGCAGCCCGTGCAGAAGGTTTTTGAGTGGGAGTCGACGTGGTATTTGAACTTTCTGTTGTATCTGTGTCTGATCCTGCCTGAGGCTTCCTCGCGGAAGTTCTCGCCGGATCCAACCGATGCAAACCCTGAAAGCTGACAACCGTCCCAGCGCCTTGACCTTTCAACCTGTGTGAGCTTGATGTCAGGATCGTCCTGAACGTCGAAACAGTAGCAGGTTGGGCAGACGAGGACGCACTGTCCGCATGAAAGGCACTTGTGACCCATGTCTTCCCAGACAGGAGCTTCCCACTGGCCTTCAAGGGAGAGCGGAATCATTGTTGCCGGTGCGTTGATTTTTGCGGTGAACATGTTCTTCTTGTCGGCGAGGAGCTTTTCCTGCTTGGCAATGTGATCTTTTGTTGCCAGTGCAGTTGCCGCTGCCTTTTCAAGGAGCTGTTTGCCCTTTTCTGTGCCAACGTCGATGAGGACTTCGTCCCCGAGGTCTGTGAGGAAGAGGTCGAAGCCTTCGGTTGCCTTCATGTCCATGACTGAGCTGCAGTAGCAGTACTTGTCAGGAACACAGTCAATGCCGATGATGAACGTGTGCTCTCTCTTTTTTGCGTAGTTCTCGTCCTTGTTTCCACCGGTCATCACCATGTCAAGAAGGCTGATAGCCCTGATATCGCATGGGTGGACACCGATTATGACCTGGTCTGCGTATTCATTGACAGGCGTAACGTTAGGATCCCCACCAAGTGTGTACTTTACAAGCAGCTCGTGCTGCGGCATAAGGTATTTCTTTGGTGGAAGAATTGATCGAGTGTACCCGAACTTGGCCTGGCTTGCGTCTTCATATTTTTTGAAAACGTCGTGTTTACCCTTTGCTGCCGGGCCATAGACCGGATAAAGCTCAATAAGCTTTGAAATGAAGGATTTTACGTCCTTCTTTCCCATTACCCGTTGTTCCATGACACATCCTTCCAAC
>CAYYJO010000027.1:0-24608 GCA_964472265.1 uncultured Caldisericales bacterium
TTACTACACCACATAATAACACTTCAGTTTTATTTTAGTCATTTGAGGAAATCTAGCATAAGAAATGTTTGATCAATATTGACAACAATTAATTGCGAACCGGTATCACTTTCTTGACATACCGGTACCATAAATTGTTCTAAAATTAATAATTAAGTAACTTTTATTAAGATAAAATAAAAAAGCCGGCTCAAAAGAACCGGCTTGAATGTGCTTGGTTTTATCAGCTTAAATACGATGAAGGCATCGGGCACCTGTTTGGAGGTGGAGCGCCTGGATTCCTGCTGACCCTTATAAGTCCCGATGTTTCCGTAATCTCCACTCCATTCTGCTCGAACCTGTCGAGCAGGTGGTTCATGCCGATCGAATCTGATGCCATGTGGCCGACGTTTACGATGTTGAGGTGGAACTTGGAGGCCATGTCGATGTGTTCTTTTGGAATGTGCATGACCACAACAGTTCCTACGCCTGCATCGGCAAGCTGTTCCCATGCGTCCTTCGAGCCGGTTGTTCCGCCTGTCATTTCGACGATGACTTTTCCAGCCTTCTTTTCGCCTGAACCGCTTTCAATCCTTGGGTGTAGGCCTTTCCTTCTTGCAAGATCGTACTCTGGCACATCCTTCATGATTTTCACAACATCTTCAACCGTCTTTGGAGCTTTCTCCTTGACGAGTTTTGTCAGGTATGTGGCCACGCAGTTGTCGGCGGGTGTGTGGAGGGAGAATACCGGAATCTTCAGGAGCTTAGCGGCATCGGCTGTCTGGTAGTGGTTGCCAGCAAAAACTGCCTGCTCAACTTCCTTGTGCCTCGGAATGATCAGGTCTTCGCCAATGTTGATAGGAACGCCTGATGTTGCCATGATTTCCGCCTGCATAAGCATTACTTTTGAAAGCCCAACAATTCCCATCCCTGATGGATGGTGACTCAATACGGCATCAATTTTTTCGCCTTTTTCCCTCAGCCTGTCGGCCAGCAGGAGTTCAGCAACGCCAATGTCTATGCCAACGAGAATCCCTCTGATTTCAGCGTTTGGGTCGCCGGCAACAAGCCTTGAATCCGGGTATGGATTCCAGAGGGTGTCAACGTCAAAATAGTCCTTCTCTTCGGGTTTCAGGGCTTCATAGGCTTTTTTCGCCTTTTCAAGATCAAAGTCAACGGCTTCACGTCCCCTAGGATCGTTTTCGATTCCAATGGAAACGCCCAGCCTGTACAGATTTTCCAGTCTCATCTGTTCAAACCTCCTTGGTAAAATTGTATCCAAAACGCGTCGATATTGAAAGAGAACGGCAACCGGATATCCTCTTGATGTATGAGAAAGATTGCAGTCATTCTTGTTGTTTTGCTTGCTTTCGGGTGCGGGCCAAAATATGACCGGTCGCCAACCCAGGTTGTGGAAGACTACCACGACAAGATTTTCAGATTCGAGTTTGCTGATGCCTACAAGCTTCTGGACGCAAGGCTCAAAGCAAAGATCAATCCCGACGATTTCAAGAACATGTTTGGCTCCGACGAAAAGGGGCACAACCTTGAAGAGCTGAGAGACAGCATAAAATTTCAGTACACCGATGAGACAATCAGGGGCAAAAGTGCCGAGGTTTTTGGCAAAGCTGCCGTCTCAGGACAAGATGCTGGCACGTTCAGGATGAAGCTCACGCTTGAAGACAACCAGTGGAAGATTGATTCAGAGGTTATCGAAAACGAGGATCCTTCAAACAAGGGTTTCTTCAGGGACGCCGACCTCATGATGGATACGCAGGCTTACTTCTCGTCCATGATGAAGGGTGACGTAAAAACCATGTGGGAAATGACAAGCAGCAGAATACAAACCTCAATGACCATAGAACAGTTCGCCCAGCTTACTGTCATGACGGTTTCAGGCAAAACGCCAGCCGAGGAGGGTTTCGAGTTCAAGCTCAAACAGTCGTTTGCCGATGGAAATGGCAATGGCTACTCGCTTGTGACGATCAGCCAGCCCAAGTCTGAGGACGTAAAACTTGTCGAGGGTTCGAGTTTCAAGTTGCCATTCATCCTCGACGATGCTGGCTGGAAAGCTGATTTTGACCAGATCACAGAGGAGTACAGGGTCACCATTCAGGAGTGACGAGATTGGCATGGCATTGACACCAAATCAAAATCCTGCCATCATTCCTCACATGAAAGCAGCAATCGTTGCAGTCGGTGAAGAAGTGCTTCGGGGCGAAGTCACTAACACAAACACCGTTTACCTGTCAAAATCGCTCATTGATTCTGGCATTGACATGGCCATCTCTGAAACCGTTGGCGACTCAATCGATGAGATAACAAATGCACTGGGGCTGGCAACCAGCATGGCTGATATTGTCATCACGGTTGGAGGTTTGGGGCCAACCCAGGATGATTTGACAAAGCAGGCCGTTGCTCAATTTTTAGGGTTGGGGTTACGCTTTGATCACAATGTGGCCGCCACAATCGATGCCATTTTCGCAGCCAGAGGGATGGCAACTCCTGAAATCAACTACAACCAGGCTCAGGTACCGGAAGGTGCTGAGGTTTTAACAAATTCTTTCGGCACGGCTCCTGGACTTTTCATCAAAGATAATGGAAAAATCTACATAATGTTACCTGGTCCACCAAGAGAGCTTGTCCCCATCTGGGAAAACCATGTCCTATCAAAAATTGCCACCAACTCAAAAACATTTTCCAGAGATTTTCATGTTTTCGGGCTAACCGAATCAGAAACAGCCCAAAAACTCGCCGATCTGATGACAGCCAAAGAACCCCCATTCCTGGCTCCATATGCCTCACTTGGAGACATCAGGCTCAGGCTTTGGGCAAGGGCAGGCAATGCCGGTGAGTTCGAAAACCTCTCAAAACCAGCTGTCGCGCTGATGCAAGACAGGATAGGCAAGTTTTTGTTCGATGAAGCAATTGAGATTGAGGCTGGTAAATTTCTCAAGGGCAACGGTTGGACGATTTCAACAGCAGAATCCTGCACAGGTGGATTGATAGCCAAATCACTGACCGATGTGGCCGGTTCCTCGGAATATTTTCTTGGAGGGGCAGCGACATACTCCAACGAAGCGAAGATGAGGATTCTTGGGGTTTCGGAGGAGACACTCGCCACATTCGGCGCGGTTTCACAGCAAGTGGCGCTGGAAATGGCTGAAGGAGCAAGGAAGATTTTTGGCTCATCAGTTGCGATTTCGACAACAGGCATCGCCGGGCCAGGTGGCGCAACCCCTGAAAAACCTGTCGGTCTGGTTTACATCGGACTTGCCACACCAAGGAAAACCGAAGTCTTCAGACAGATTTTTTCAGGCACACGGAGCGATGTCAGGCACAGAACGCTGATGTTTGCTTTGACTAAACTTCTGCTTTCCCGAATTAATCAGCTGTAATCTCAACTTTCATTCTGTCAGGGTCTTCGAAATAAACTCCATAGCAGTCTTCCCCGCCTGCAAACGGGTATTTATCCTCATAAAGAATTGTGACACAACGATCTTTAAGCTTTCGCGTCATCTCGTCAACAAACTCGCGGCTGTCGGCTTGAAAAGCAAGATGATTCAGTCCCGGTCTGCATCTATGGTATGGGATATCGAGAAAACGTTTTTCTGCCTGAACAAAAACAATGTAAGTATCGTCGAGAATAAAGCTCTGACCACCATCCCAAAGCTGGAATGGTTTGTATCCCAGTTCGGGAAGCAACCAACCCCAGAAATCAAGAGATTTTTTCAGGTCAGCTACATAGATTTCAATGTGATGGAGTCGTCCTTTCACTCTTCACTTCCCAGACAGTACATCCTGCCGGAGAAAGCGCCGATGTAGACGTGGCCGTCGGCAATCGAGGGCGATCCAAAGATTGAGGCCGAGAACATGACCTTGTCCTTAACTGCACCTGATTCATCAACTGTAAAGAGGGTGCCGTCAGAGGATGCGATATAAATCCTGTTGCCGCAAACGGCTGGTGAGGAAAGCATTCCGGTCAGCTTTGCCGTCCAGGCGGTCTTGCCTGTCTCGACGTTGATGCAATAAAGGTTTCCGTTGTCAGAACCAATCACGACACGATTCCCCATCGTTGCCGGTGAGCTGTAGCTTGAAACGGTTTGCTGATGCCACAAAACCTTTCCTGTTTCAAGGTTTATCGCATAGATATCATTGTCTCTGGCGCCCACAAACACACGGTTTCCCTTGACGCATGGCGATGAGTAATTACCGCCGGCCCTTATCTTCCATAGTTCCTTTCCGGTGTTTGTGTCCAGGCAGTACAGGTAACCATTGTTTGAGCTGAAAACCACCCTGTTGCCTGAAACAGCTGGCGTGCTTTCAATCGGTCTTGTAACATGGTACATCCATTTGGTTTTTCCGGTATAGGCGTCTAAACAGTAAAGTACGCCATCATCTGAACCAAAGAACAGCTTACCGTCGGTGGCAAGTGGGCTTGAGTCGACCTTGCCAAAAGTTCGGTAAGTCCAAAGCTCTTCACCCGTTTCAGAGTCCAGGCATCTCAAAACACGATCGCCGGAACCAAAGTAGACCTTGCCAAAAGCTATGCACGGTGTCGAGAATATGTAGCCTTTTGTCGAATATTCCCACACCTTTGAGCCTGTAAAGGCGTCAACGCAGTAGAGGCTGCTATCATAGGAGCCGAAGTAGAGTTTACCGTTTGATGAAGCGGATGCAGAGCATATCGGGAACCTGGTTTTAAACTCCCACAAGGTTTTGAGTCCGCCTGCTTTTGGTCCGCATCCATCCTCGGTTTCCGATGTTCTTTCAGGATTCCCCCCAAAACTCGTCCACTCGCACTTGGACTTGATCTTGTCTGTTTTGATGAAGCACCTGACAGGCACTTCAACCTTCGCCTTTGTGTAGTCGATGCTGATGACGCCATGAAGCGATGTTCCCTGCTCAACAATCTGGCTTGAAACCAGATCGACCACCAGCCTGAGCTTCTGATGTGGAGGGAGCAGGAACCTGTTTGGTGTGAGCTTGAACCACTTGGCCTCAGATGTGATGGTGAGGTCGAGGTCATTTTCACCGCAGTTTTTCAGCTGGAGAACCCTCTGATCTTTAGACCACCTGTCGACGCTGTAGAAATCGAGCATCGGGGGTGAAACGTCAAGGCAGTCGATTGCAGCGGTGAAGCAGTACATGCTGTTGTCGAAACCTCCGCAAAAGACGAGAGAGTTGGCAACTACCGGCGAGACAGAGAACTTGGGGCATGTCTTCTGACTCCAGATCACTTCACCGGTGTCAGCCTTCAGGCTCCACAGGATTCCGTCTTCAGTGCAGATGTAGATTACTCCATCGGCAATCGTCGGGGCTGAAGAGCACGGTGATTTGATGTCGACAACCCAGGATTCAACGCCTTCCTTATCAAGACAGTAGATCTTGCCTATCTTTGAGACGAAATAGACTTTGTCTTTCCAAAGCGCAGGCGAGCCAACAAGCTTTGCGTCCGTTTCGTAATCCCACTCCCTCAAGCCTCTGTCCTGTGTGAGGCAGTAGAAGCGTTTGTCCGATGAGCCAAAGAAAATCTTGTTATCCCAGCCCATTGGTGTTGCAAGGATTTCGTCGCCTGTTTTGAACGACCAGATCGTCCCGCCGGTAAGAATGTCCAGGGCGTAGACGTAGCCATCTTTTGAGCTAAAATAGAGTTTGCCTGAGTCAAACATCGGGGTTGTCGGGAACGACTTGCTTACGTATTTCTGCCAGATGAGCGATCCATCAACGGCGTCCAGACAAATGGCTGTTCCGTTCTCGGTGCCAAAGTAAACCTTGCCGCTTTCGACCACTGCCGAACCAATTACGGCGTTGCCAGCATCATAAACCCATTTTTTTGATCCGGTTTCGGCGTCAAGGCAGAAGAATCTGCCGTCCCATCCGCCAAAGTAAATCCTGGATTCGAAATATGTCGGTGTTGCGTCAACATCACCGGTTGCGTCAAACTGCCAGATTTCTTTGCCAGATGAAGTGTCGAGACAATAAACCTTGTTGTCCCAGGAGCCGAAGTACATCTTGTCACCGACAACGCAAGGCACTGAGCTGATTGGACCAAGGGTTGCCTTGCTCCATGTCACCTTCAGCTTGGGCTCGATTGGCCCGCAGCCTTCGCCTGCAAATCCCTGCCTGCTTCCGCCGTACCTGTATGATGAATGGTCACATGATGGGAAGATGTGCTCGGGTTTTACATAAGCCCTTACCGTGACGGCCGAACTCCCGTTGTCAAAATCCAGAATCAGCTTTCCTCTTCTTGTGCCAGGGGTGGTGATCTGGCCAGGAATTGTGTAAATTTCAATAACCGTATCTTTTGCAGCCTTCAGCTTTGTTTCGTCAATGGAGACATCGAACCATCTCTCTGATGGGCGTATCTTCACTTTTTGCTCTGAAAGCCCACAGTTTCTGATCGTAAGGAAAGCCTTTGCGGTTTCACCCAGGTTAATGCTTCCAAAATCAACGGCACCTTCTTTTGTATCGACGCAGTTTTCATCGAGCACGTCCCCGAAGCAGTAGACCGTGTTGTCCGAGCAGCCAACAAAAACTCTCTTGTCGGCGATTGCCACCGGCACATTTATTCCGCTTGGAGCCTTGAATGTCCAGATGACGTTTGCAGTTGTGAGGTCAAGCATGTAGAGTGTGCCGTCGTTTGTTGGGACATATACTCGTTCGCCACAGATTGACGGCGCAACGCATCCGCCTTCGGTTTCATACTCCCAAATCTTCTTGCCATCAGTTGTTTTAAGGCAGTAAACCCTGCGGTCAGATGTGCCGAAAACAACTGTTGTGCCTATTACAGCGGCTGAGGTTACGCCTTCACCCTTTACGTTTGCCGACCAATATTTCTTGCCAGTCTTTGGTTCAAGGCAGTACATGGTGTCAGAGCCAAGGTAAAGTCTCTCCTGGAAGCATGCCGGTACCGTGTCAATGGCTTTCAGTGTTTTGAACTTCCAAAGCAGCCTCCCTGAGTAACCGTCGAGTGCGTAAAGGTTTTGATCCTCAGAGCCACAGTAGACAACATCCTGATATATGCATGCCGAACCAGAAACGGGAGCCTGGGTTTCAAACTTCCACGCCAACTGCCCGTCGAGTTCATTGAAGCAGTAAATCCAGCCATCAACGCCACCTACAATTATCCTTGAGTTCCAGTAGGCCGGCGACGATTTGAACTTGTCGATGGATTTGAAATCCCAAAGCTTGTTTCCGTTTGCATCGAGTGCGTAGAAATAGTGGTCATCTGAGCCAAAGTAGATTCTGTCCTCAACAAAAAGCGGCGTTGAGGTGATGTCCTTCTTCGCCTGGAAACTCCAGATCTCACGGCCGTTCTCAGAGTCGATGCAGTGAAGCCTGTAGTCTTCGCCACCAAAATAAACCCTGCCGTTTGAAAATATCGGTGTTGTGGTGATCTGTCCGATTGAATCGTATCTCCAAAGGGTCGAGAGTTCTCGACCCTTTGGACCGCACTCAACGGAGCAGAAACCGGTGGCTTCTGGATTTTTACGCAGCGATGGCCAGTGACACCAATTTTCCAGCGCTTTAGATGGGCTTGGTAGCTGAATCTGTGCCAATAAGAGCACAAGGGCTATTATCGGGAAAATGACCTTTTTCATGTCAGTTTCGTCTTCCCCTCTTTGGTAGACTTTTGACCGGATTTTAACCGTTTTAGCCTCAAAAGTAAAGCCTGGAAAACACTTTCCTGCGTTATTGACACTTCGATGGCATTTGCGTGTTGGCGTATATACTGCTTGCAAGATTTTCGCAGGCTGACAAAGCAACCTTGACCTGACAAGCCTAAAATCGTAATTTAGTAAGTTGGAGGCATCTTGATCAAAGGTAGCAAGACGCTGGTGCGAGGCCTTGAAAAAAGCGACATTCCAAAGCTCGTTCTCTGGCGAAACGACAAAGAACTGCAAGACATGCTCATCGGTTGGCATTTCCCGGTGACTGCCGAACAGGAGCTCTCGTGGTTTGAAAAAACCTGGTCTGACAACAAAAACAGGCGTTTTGCAATCGAAGCCGACTCTGGCGATTACATAGGAAATATTGGCCTCTACGACATTGACTGGATCAACAGACAGTGCGGATTCGGGCTTTTCATCGGTGATTCGAGATATAAAGGCGGCGGATATGCTTCCGATGCCGGAAGAGCCTTGATAAGATTCGCTTTCAACGACCTCGGCATCCATCGCATCTGGGTCGAGGTGCTGGTCACAAACGAACCATCAAAAAGATACTTTGAACGCCTAGGTTTCAAGCATGAAGGCATCCTCCGCAGACACAACCTCAAAAACGGCGTCCACGTTGACCAATACATTCTTGGGCTGCTTCGGGACGAGTTTGAATGATAAAACGCCTGGGCAGCACCGACTTTTCAGCTTGGAAAGAGGTTCTAAAAAAGGTTCCGGCCGTCGATTGTTTTGGAATGCCGGAGCTTGCCAAACTCTGGGAGGAGTCGTACCCCTACAATTTTGAAGCCGTATATGCCGAATTCGGCGAAAACATAATCTTTTACCCATATATCGTAAGGCCGTTGAGCGAGCTTCCTTTTGGAAAACGAATCAGCGAAGAGCTTGGACAGTGCTTTGACATAACCAGCCCTGAGTACGGCGGAATCTTCCACAATTTTTCCGAGGACATCCCTTACGACATCTGTTCCCAGTTCTCAAAGGATTTCGGCCAGTACTGCCAGGACAGGCGGATAGTGACAGAATTTGGCAGGGTTCAGGTACTGCTTTCAAACACGACTCTTGGCAGTGGCTACAACGTCAGGCGCATCGGACGTGTGGTCACCGTCGACCTGCGGGGAACAGAAGAAGACATTCTAAACAACATGAGCAAGGAAGGCAGAAAGAAACTCCGTCAGGCTGAAAGGGTTCCAATCACGGTCAGGGAGCTTGGACCTGAAGGGTTCCTTCAATTCCCCCCGCTTTACTATCAGACCATGGACTACCACGACGCCATGGACAGATATTACTTCCCTGCAAGCTTTTTTGAGAACATGATTGGCATGCCCGATGATTTTTGCTTCATTCTCGGAGCGTTCTTCGGTGAAAAGCTAATTGCAGCCATCATCGTGCTCTACGGTGGCGGTGTCGGGTACAGCTACCTCTCGGCAACCGACCGTGAACACCAGGAACTTAGACCCAACAACATCTTGTTCTACCAGATGCTCATCGAGTGCAAGCGAAGGGGATGCCACAGCTTCGTGCTTGGCGGTGGAGCGCACGGTGAGGACGGAACATTCAGGTTCAAACAGAATTTCTCGGAAGCAACGGCCGATTTTTACATCTACGACCGGCTCCATATACCCCAGATGTACCAGACTCTCATTGAATTGAAGACAGAATACGAGCATAATTGCGGACACGAAAGCTTTGACCCGATGGCTGTCGAGTTCTTCCCCATCTACCGGGCGCAAGTCAGGAGCGACGATGACCAAGATTGATCCGCTTTGGAAACGCATTGAAGACCTTGTTCTGGGTATTCTGGGACTGATCATCCTCTCACCTCTCCTGCTCGCAATAGGTATCGCAATCGCCATCGACACAGGGTTTCCGGTGTTCTTCATCCAGCAGAGGATGGGTCATGGCGGAAAACCGTTCAACTGCATAAAGTTCCGCACAATGGTCAAAAATGCTGCAAACATAGGAACCGGAATCTGGACATCCAAAGAAGACCCAAGGATTACCAGAGTTGGCAAGCACCTGAGGAGCTTCCTCGACGAACTCCCACAAATCTTCAACGTTATCGGTGGAACCATGAGCATCGTTGGCCCAAGGCCGTCGATGATCTACCAGGCAAAGCGCTACAACGAAGAGCAATCAAAGCGCCTCTGGGTCAAGCCTGGCATCACCGGCTGGGCGCAGGTCAACGGCAGAAACGCCCTCACCTGGCCACAAAAGATCGAATATGACGTGTATTACGCAACCCACATGACCTTCGGGCTGGACATGAAGATCATCTTCATGACACCCAAGCAGCTTCTCACCCCAAACACTTACCCGGATGCCGAACCGGACGACCCGATTTCAAGGTTGGACGGCGTTGCAAATCCGGATGCAATGGAGGACAACAAGAATGCATAGACTCAGGATTTTAGGCGGACCCGGCTACTACCCGGGAAAAATCAGACTCACACGTCCGCCTGTGCCAGACCTTGCCAACATCTCTGACAGACTCACGGCAGCGCTGGCTTCCGGAATGCTCACAAAAGGCGAGCAGCTTTCGGAGTTTGAGGCCGAAGTGACAACCCATCTTGGCTCAAAGTACGCCATCGGAACAAGTTCCTGCACAGTGGGACTCACTCTCTCGCTGGCTGCACTAAAGATGATGAAGGGCAAAAAACTTTCGGACAGGTGCAAGGTTTTGATCCCGTCGTTCACCTTCCTGGCAACCGCAACTGCAACCGCCTGGGCTGGATGCGATCCAACCTTCGTCGACTGCGACAGGAGAACCTTCAACATCGACGTGACCGACCTTGAAAGAAAAGTCACCGATGACACGTTTGCAATAGTGTTCACCTACGTTTTCGGCTCACCAACCGGTGTCGATCAGGTTTTGAATTTTGCCCATTCGAAAAACATACCGGTGATTTTTGACGCAGCCCACGGCTTCGGCGTGCTCCACAACGGGAAGACTGTCGGAAACATGGGGCTCGCAGCTTCATACTCATTGACGCCCACTAAACTCCTCACATCGGGTGAAGGCGGTTTCATAACAACAAACTCCGAGGAGATGGCAAACAACCTCAGAATCCTCCGTGAGTACGGTTCGGTTCCAGGCGTACACGATACGGCATTCCCTGGGCTCAACGGCAGAATGTCCGAACTCCACGCCATCCTTGGCAGATGGGGTCTCGAACAGCTTGACACTGAGGCGACAGCCAGAAACAAGCGTGTGAATTACTACAAGGAACAGCTTTCAAAGGTGCCTGGCATCTCCTTCCAGCAGATTGCGTCAGAAGACCGTTGCAGCTACAAAGATTTCGCGATGGTGATCGACAGGGACGCCTTTGGCATGACCAGAGACCAGCTCTGGGAAGTTCTCAAAAAAGAGGACTTCGAGAGCAAGAACTACTTCAGCCCGCCAGTTCACCAGCACCAGTATTTCAACAGCGACGAGCAGAACTACAGGCCAGGGTTTGACGCATGCCCGGAAGCCTCTGGGCTTTCAACGCAAACCCTTTGTCCACCACTATTTGGAACGATGACCGATGCAATGCAGGATGCGCTTGTCGGCGCAGTCTCGGAAGCCCATGACAAGGCCAACGAGATCAAGGCGAAGCTGGGGAGATAAAAACGATGATCAGGGTTGCTGTCTGTGGTGGCAATGAGTTTTTTGAAGAAATAAGGTCAGAGCTTTTGACCAGCACTGCCTACAAGGTTGCCGGTCACGCCCACAACCTGGATGAATTCTCACACCTTTCAGGCTACAACAGCGTGCTTGCCTCGTCCGACTTTGAAGCGCTTGGAAAGCTTGCCGATGTTTGCAACGAAATGAAAGTCCAGCTGACCGTCATACCCAAAAACGAACACTTCAAACGTGAGATCGGTGAGGATGAAGTCATTGAAAGACTCATCGTCTCAGGCATGTTCGGCCACAGAAGGGAAGCGCGTCCTGAAGACGGCGACTACATCAAGGGCAAACGGGTGCTCATAACCGGCGCAGGCGGATCGATTGGTTCCATGCTTGCAAAACGGGTGGCAAAGTTCGAACCGGAACACATGACCGTTGTAGACAACTCTGAAAACGGAATCTACATGATCGACCTCGACCTGGCCATTTCTGGATTTTCAAACAAAACCGCAATCATAATGGACATGAGGGACGAAGAGCGCTTCATGGCGCTTGTTGCCGAAAAGAAACCCGACATCCTGTTCCATGTTGCAGCAAGAAAACACGTTCCGCTGATGGAGAAATTCCCTGAAGAAGCGGTTTCGACAAACGTCGAAGGAACAATCGTCGCTTTGAAGGCTGTCGAAAAGTTCGGCATAAAGACGTTCACCTTCATCTCGACAGACAAGGCGGCAGATCCTGCAAACGTCATGGGAGCCTCAAAAAAGATAGCCGAAACAGTGATCCAGAGGTTTGCAAGAAACCACGACGGCAAGTTCTGTATCGTCAGGTTTGAAAATGTTCTGGACTCAACAGGAAACGTCTGCTACACGTTCCAGCGACAGCTCAAAACCAACGGACAGCTCACGGTCACAAGCAAGGATATGAACCGCTACTTCATAACCTGCGAACAGGCCTCACTTTTTATCCTCAGGGCAACAAAAGTTGCAAACAAGGCAGAGGTTTATGTGCCTGTGGTTGGCGATCCGATCTACATCGACGTACTGGCCAGAAAAATCGCCGGCGCCCTTGGCTTTGTTGAGGACAGGGACTACAGGATCGTCTACACCACGCCGAGGGAAGGCGAGAAGATGAGTGAGGAGCTGATTACGAAGGAAGAGGAGAAACGCTCTGAAACCTTTGACGGAATCATAAAGGTTGTTCCAAACTTCTTCGGTGACGACCACTTTGACGATAACCTCAAAAAACTCTTGGATGCAACGAAAAAATTTGACAGGCCACTCATCGTTGAACTGATGCACAGGCTGGAGCCAACCTACAGATGATTCCGCTTGTAATATTTTCCAGCCAGGATTTTGACGACCTGCCAACCCGGAAGCACAGGCTTGCCCACTGGCTCAGCTCCAAGGGAAACCCGGTGCTTTATATTGAGGCTCCATTCACCTACCTCTCGGCTCTCAAGGATCCAACCTACAAACCAAAGGTCGAGCGTGCCGGAAAAATCGAACAGATCAACCCAAACCTTTGGGTTGCCTCGCCTCCTGCAATGATGCCTTTCTACGGCCGTTTCGGTGTTTGTCAGAACATGGCCTGTGGGAAGGTTGCCGGTTTTGCTCTTTCGGCAATGAAAAAAATTGGATTTCCAAAGGAATTTGCAGCCCTGTTCTATCTGCCGTGGATGGAACCGATTATCAGAAGGGTGAAACCAAAAGCCAGTTTCTATGACTGTGTTGACGACCACGCCGGCTATGGCGGAACCAGCTCCAAATCCTTCATCGAGTCGGCCGAAGCAAAGCTATGTTTCAAGTCAGACTCGGTTTTTGCAACTGCCCGTTCAATTGCTGGCAGGCTTTCCCAGTTCAATACCAACACCATCTACATGCCAAACGCTGTTGATTCCAATCTTTTCCAGTCAAACGGCGAAAGCGGCGCAGTAAAGGTAATTCCAAAACCAAGGGTTGTCTACGCCGGCGCCTTGAGGTGGTGGTTTGATGGCAATCTTCTGCTTGAAGTGGCAAAGGCAAGACCAAACATCAACTTCATCATCATAGGTGAGGAACGTGGCAATGAACTTGGAGCCGAAGGGCAAACGCTTCGAACGCTTCCAAACGTGCACTTCCTCGGCAAAAAACCACAGAAAGAACTGCCCGGACTCATGGCCGGCGCATCCTGTGGAATCATTCCGTTCAAGCAGGGACCTCTGATCGCCTCGGTTTCTCCGCTCAAGCTGTACGAGTACGCCTCGATGGGACTTTCAACCGTTTCAGTTCCCATGATGGAGCTTGAGGACATGCCGGGTGAAGTTGTGACAATCGCACCTGATCCAAAATCATTCATCGAAGCTCTCGACAAGGCCTGCAACTCACCGGCTGATTCGGAGGCGCTAAGAAAGTTTGTTTCTTCCAACACCTGGGACAACAGGATGGAAAGATTTTTCACGGAGTTTGAAAGAATATGGCAAAAAAAATAAGGGTCGCACAGATAATCGCAGGAACAGACGTGGCGGGAGCAAAGGGTTACACGATCCAGCTTGCCACAATGTGCGACAAGTCCAAGTTTGAGGTGTGCCACATCCACATAAACGAAGGCATGACCACCGTTGAAGCAAGACAGGCAGGAATTGAGCCATACATCCTCGGACAAAACCCTTACAGGCTTGCCAGACTGATGAGGAAGCTGAATCTCGACCTGATCCACACCCACGGCGTGCGTGCAAACTTCCTCGGTCGCTACGCCACAAAACTCACCGGCATCCCAAACATCTGCACCATGCACAGCGACTCAAGGCTTGACTACGGCTCAAAACTGAAGGAGAGGGCTGTCTGGTTTGCCGACAATGTTGGCAATTCCTGGTGCAATGGCTTCATTGGAGTTTCCAAGGACATGTCCGAAAAGCTGGCAATCAGGGGCATCCCAAGAGAAAAAATCCACACCGTCTACAACGGCATCGACCTCAATGAAGTGAAGTCAGCAGCAAATCCTGAGGCGACGAAGAAAAAACTTGGAATTGACCCAAAGCTCAGGCTGATCGGAACCGTTGGCAGGCTTGTCGAAGTCAAGGGTCACAACGACATGGTTTCTGCACTCCCGTTCATCATGCAGAAAGTGCCGGAAGCTGCACTGCTCATCATTGGCGATGGCAGATGCCTCGAACCACTGAGACAACAGTCAGAAAACCTGAAGATTCAAGACAGGGTCTTTCTTCCCGGCAGAATCAAATTCCCCTGGAACGAAATGAAAGCCTGTGAGATCGGCTGTTTCCCGTCGATCAACGAGGCAATAGGCCTTGCACTGCTTGAGTTCATGGCCCTTGAAGTTCCGATAGTTGCAACAAACGTCGGTGGAATTCCTGAAGTCATAACAAGACCTGACTTTGGCATGCTTGTTTCACCAAAAAACCCAAGAGAGCTTGCAAATGCAATAATTAATGTTATGACAAATACAGAGGTTGCAAAAAACCTTGGCAAAAGTGGAAGGGCAAGGGTTGAGGAACAGTTCACAACCCGGAAGATGCTTGAGGAAACCCAGAAAGTCTGGGAGATGTACGCAAAAAGGAGCTGATGAACCCAGGGAAGCTGTTGGTTGTTATGATGGCGGTAATTATGCCTATAAGCCCAATGGGGATTAAAAACCTCTCGGGTGGCAACATCGCCATGCGACTCCATCCAAGCAGCTTCAACGCAACAAACAGTGACACAATCTGGGCCAGTTGCAAAATCACCAACACCTCTGGCTCTGATGTAAACGATGCCACCCTCACCTTCAATTTTGGCCGTGAGTTTGAGCTTCAGCGCTCAAGCCCTGAATCAAAAATCACAGATACAAAAGCCCTTTTTGATGTAAGGTCGCTTAAAAACGGCGAATCCCAAACATTCAAAGTCTGGGCAAAGATAAATGCTCCCGACGCACTCACGGGCTCAACGCTCCCTATCGACTCTGTTTTTTCCTGGGACGCATCATCAATTTCAAACCACTGCTCGATAATCATGATCGCCCACAACGTCTATCCCGACCTGATCGGCGAACTTCGAGAAACTCACAGGCTAAATGGGTCTCTCGACTACAACCTTAAAATCATCGGTGGCTACCCACCCTACGAATATTACATCGACTGGGGTGACGAAAACAGCAACAGAGGTGGTTTGAGACAGGAAGGCATCTCCGAGGTGTCGCACACCTACGAACTCCCTGGTGAATACCGCATAAACGCATACATAAATGATTATCTTGGCAAGCAAGTAGCAATCAGAAAGCGAATCTACCTTGAACCGTGGGGTGGCCAATGAAATTCCAATCAAGGCTGGAGGCTGGAAAGCAGCTTGCCGGCAAAATCAAGGGTTTGTGGCAGCCCGAACTGGTGTATGGCATCGCAAAAGGCGGCGTGCTCGTGGCTGAACCAATTGCTGAGGTTTTGTCATCAAAACTCCTGCCTGTTCACGTTTCAAAGCTCCCGCTTCCGTGGAACCAGGAGATAGCCTTCGGTGTAGTGATCCATGATGGCGAAGTAATAATGGATGAGGGTTTCTACAGGCAGATGGGGCTTTCATACATGGACGCCCAAAAAATTGCCAGAACCAGGCTTTCTGAGGTAAGACGATCCCAACAGAACGTCATGCACGATGAAAATCCGCCATCACCCAAGGACAAAGAGGTTCTTGTGGTCGATGACGGGATGGCAACAGGCTTGACGATGCTTGGAGCCGTAACGTGGCTAAAAAACTCTGGCGCAAAAAAGATTTATGTGGCCACACCGGTTGCCACCCAGTCGGCAATCGAGATGGTGAAAGCCAAAATTGACGGCTTCACCGGCCTGTTTGTCTCATCAAACAAAGTTTTTTCGGTGTCGACATATTATTCCGATTTTCGCCAGCTTGGTGACCGCGAAGTGCGCGAATGTCTAAAGCGAAATCGTGATTTTCTGGTTTCCCAGGGGTGATTTCTATACGGCTCCGCCGGTACAGAACTAGTCTATATAAATCTTCATATTCTGAAAACACTGGCAAAGCCAGATGTTTTCTTCGTTTGCCCCTCTTGTGAAGAGGGGGTAGGGGGAGTTCTTCTTTTAGAACCCTCCGGCAACTTCGTTGCCACCTCTCTTATCAATGGAGGCAAGAAATATTGATTTATCCTTTTGTTCAACTAACCACATAGGTAACACTTTTCACTAGCCCACGTAAGCGGAAGAGGGATTAAGGGTGAGGGAGTGTTTTTTGGCTAAAACTTGAGACCGGCCGGAAATACTTGAAGAAAACGTAAGTCATCCTAAAATTTCCATCATGTCAAACGTTTTCAAGTTTGTTTCGGAGTTCCAGCCATCCGGCGACCAGCCACAGGCAATCGAGAAAATCGTCGAGGGAATCAACCTCGGAATGCAGTACCAGACCCTGCTTGGCGTGACCGGTTCAGGAAAAACCTACACAATGGCCAAGGTCATCGAGAAGATCAACCGGCCAATACTTGTGCTTGCACACAACAAAACCCTTGCAGCCCAGCTTTATTCGGAACTTTCCGAATTCTTCCCGGAAAATGCCGTTGAATACTTCGTCAGCTACTACGACTACTACCAGCCGGAAGCGTACGTGCCGAGGTCTGACACCTACATCGCCAAGGAAACTGACATAAACGACGACATCATGAGACTCCGCCACTCAACCGTCAGATCGCTGCTTGAACGCCGTGATGTGATTGTTGTGGCCTCGGTCTCCTGCATTTATGGCTGGGAATCGCCTGAAGGGTATCAGGAACAGGCTATTACAATCAAAACAGGGCAAACCCTGCTTCGTGATGATTTGATAAGAAACCTTGTTGCAATGCAGTACGCAAGGAACAACATCGCCTTTGAAGCCGGAGCCATCAGGGTAAACGGGTCGACGGTCGATGTGTGGCCACCGGAAACTGAAGATGCCGTGAGAATCGAGTTTGAATTTGACGAGATCATGAAAATATCAAGGCTCGACCCTGTTCTTGGGCAAACAACACAGGAGCTTGACGGATTCATGTTCTTTCCGGCCAAACAGTTCGTCACCACTCAGGAAAAAATTGAGCAGTACATCCCAAACATCATGAAAGAGCTTGACGAGAGGCTTGATTTCTTCAAACAGAACAACAAGTTGCTGGAAGCGCAGAGGCTTGAGGAGCGAACAAAATACGACATGGAGATGCTCCGTGAGATCGGCTACTGCAACGGCATCGAAAACTACAGCATGTGGCTCTCCGGTCGATCCTTCGGAATGACTCCGTACACGCTGATGAACTTCTTCTCAGACGACTACCTTCTGATCATCGACGAAAGCCACATCACGGTTCCGCAGATCAGGGGCATGTTCGCCGGCGACCGGTCAAGGAAACAGGTTCTGGTCGACTACGGCTTCAGGTTGCCGTCCGCTCTGGAAAACCGCCCACTCAACTGGGAGGAATTTGAACGGTTTATGGGTCAGACAATCTTTGTCTCAGCAACCCCATCGGACTGGGAACTCGAAAAATCACAGCAGGTTGTCCAGCAGCTGATCAGGCCGACTGGTTTGCTTGACCCTGAAATCGAAGTCAGGCCAATCACTGGACAGATCGAGGATTTGAAGGGTGAAATCAGGCAAAGGATTGAAAAGGGCGAGAGAACGCTTGTCACTGTCCTGACCAAGAAAATGGCCGAAAACCTGAGCGATTACCTGCTCGGAGCCGGTTTCAAAGTCTATTACCTCCACTCAGACATCGACACCATCCAGAGGGTGGACATTCTCAAAAAACTGCGTGAAGGCATATTCGATTGCATCGTTGGCGTCAACCTGCTAAGGGAAGGACTGGATTTGCCTGAGGTTTCGCTGATCGCCATCATGGATGCCGACAAGGAAGGGTTCCTCAGGTCGACGACATCGCTCATCCAGACAATCGGTCGTGCAGCAAGAAACGTTTCCGGAAAAGTCATCATGTACGCTGACAACATCACACAGTCAATGAACAATGCAATTGGCGAGACCAACAGAAGACGGCAAATTCAAGACGAGTTCAACATCAAAAACGGGATCAAGCCAGAGACCATCAGAAAAGCCATCAAGGACATGCTTTCGTTTGGTGAGGCCAAAGACAAGTTGCCGACAGTTGCGCCTGGCATGACAGAAAAAGACATTCAGGCGCTCATCGTGCAGCTCACAGACGAGATGAACCTTGCTGCAGCCATGCTCGAGTTTGAGCAGGCAGCAAAAATAAGGGACAGGATTGCAATCCTCAAGGGCGAACTGATCGTCAAAGGCAAAGGCAAGGATATGCCTCAAAAGGAATCGAAAAGGACGTCAACGGCAAGATCAATCAAGAACCGCCTCGCCGAGGTCTCGATGAAAACCAGGAAACGCTAGGTTAGACCGCCCTGGTATACATAATGGCCATGAAGGTCATCATGATGGCAACGGGAATTGCAATCGAAATGTAGCCGAACAACCTCTGGTCGTTTTCAGACACGGCAAACAGGCCAAAAATCACGCCAAAGCAGAGGAACAAAAGCCAAAGTGGATTTGCCCACAATGCACCCGTGAAAAGCCAGTTCTGGTAGAAGGCATTGGTGAGAATGATGCATATTGCTGCGAAGTCAAAGGCAAGCCCCACGATGCCTGGTGAAAGCCTGTAAATCTTTAGGATGAAGGCAACAAAGACGGCCACAAGAAGAAGAGCCACAATGCATCCGCCAAAAACAAGCCAGTTGATCAAAGTATAGTTTTCAAATCCCATGTGCGGATTATATCAACAGTTCCTAAAAAATGCAAAACCTTCAGGCAATGTTGATGGCCACCAGAGGTATCACTGCGGTGAGGGCAAGGGAGATTGCAGAAGGGGTTGTATCCAGTTCGTAAGTTTGGGACAATCCCCCGAAAACAACGGAAGCAAGCGTGAATGAAAAACTTACTGTGATTTTTATTTCAGGAAAATTTACATAACCGGCATTTGCAAGCGGAATAAGCAGGAACAGGGCCAGGGCTGACAGGACGAGCGAGATATACCCATTCACTCTCCTTCTTCTCAGGCAACATCCAATCGTGATTGGAAACAGCAACGCAATTAGCAACATGCATATGCAGTTGCCACAACAGCAGGAGAACATATTTGATGTAAATGAGCAGTCAATCCTGGTCTGGGCTGAACTGAATGCTGAGATATACATGAAAACAAGATTTACAATCATGACAATGACAGAGGTGATTTTATCGCTTATGCCCATCTTCAACTTCAGTTTTAGGGACTCGACTTTTTCATCCTTGTCAATGTTGCAGTTAGTGCTGTCGAGATCTGAATACTTCAATTCTCTGAACATGAATTTCTGACTTTTGTTAAGCCGTACGAGTGTGTATGCAAAACCAAAAAGCGCGAAGATGAATGCAATAATAAACATTACGGTGCTCTGTTCCTCATGGATGTAGAAACTTCCCCTCAACACCCCGAAAAGTAAAAAAATCATGGATATAACGCCGGTGATCAACCCTGTAATGTACGGTGAAAACTTTGACCATTGCTTGTAGCTGCCAGCAAAAACTGCAACGACAAGAATGACAAACTGCAGCAAAACCTTGAAATCCAACCCAAAATCACAAGTTATTGAATGTCCCATGGGTGTAAATATAACAAGGCAGCTACAAAATGCAAATTTATGGTTAAATACCGTTCAAGCCAGCCACATCATCGCCAAAAAGAATGCCATGGCCAGCGACAGTGAGATGATGGCCAGAATCCTGCCTTTGCCGTTCATCGCAAAAAGTCCGAAAATCAGCGCCCACGATGCTGGCACCATCCAGATCAGGTGACCGACAAAAATGTAAGCGTCATATCCAAACAGTGAAAATGAGTAGATCACAAGACAAATCATCAGCACAAACGAGGCGAGGCTGATGATTCCATTTACAATGCCCATCTTCCTGAGGGAATAAGCGATTACCACAGGCAAAGCAGCCATCAAGATTACGGCCAACGAGATGAAAAGGAGGATTGATGTAGTGGAGTCCATATTATCTCCTATGGAAAAATTCTAAACATTGTCACAACAACTGTTGGTAGCGACATTATTACAAAACCCACTGCGATTGAAATCGTCCCGAACACCGGCTCTTCCTTCACCCCAAACATCCCGAGAGTGAAGCCAGCAATTGCACACTGGAATGTGCAGTATGATAAGATTGAATAAAATTCAGGTGAAAAAGGCATCCATTCACATAATGATGCGACAATCGAAAAAGCCAGTCCCAGGAAAGCCAAACCTGCAAGACACAAACCAATAAGTCCGGAACGTAGTTTCTTTATGTTCAAAAAAATACCGGCAGCAACTGCAACAATGATAATGGACAGCTGCAAAACGACCATCGCCCACACTGGCAGCCCTATGTTTAGATATCCCATGCCAGCATTCTACCGGTTTCAGCCTTTCATTGCAAACCTTGAGCCTGGTTGCTAGAATCTGGACATGGAACACAAAGAACGCAAGGCCATTCTTGACACGCATGACGGAAAGCTCATGGCACTGGTCTCCATGAATGCTGGAATTGGATCACTCATCTTCATTTTCGTTAAATCTTTCATTCTCACCGTTCCCTTCATCGTTATCCTCACTTTGGGACTTTACACATGGTTCCCAAGGAAGATTGATGAAACCAACATCGAAATGGCTGACAAGGCAAAGGTTACGATCATTAAAGTGATTGTTGTCCTCTTCGTCATCGCTTTCATAGCTGTGGCCTGGGTTGTGGCAAGAGACATAAAGGTTTACTAACAACACCATTATTTAGGTAACTTTTTCTCATTAAGCTGACTCAATTTATTTGAGGTGTTTATTTAGTTTGAGCCTTCGGTCATTCAGTTGTTTTTGGTAAATTAATACTGTTTTACCTAATTCCTTGTTGACTGTTTTCGTTAATTCATCTTTAATAGGCTTGAAGGAGGCAAAATGCACATTGCAGTTTTGATAAAGCAAGTGCCCGACACGCAGGAAGTTAAGATTGATCCAGAGAAGAACACCATCGTCCGTGCTGGAGTCGAATCCATAGTTAATCCATTCGACATGAACGCAACGGAAATGGCTCTCCAGCTTGTCGAAAAATACGGTGGCCAAATCACGGTTATCACGATGGGACCACCGCAGGCCGAATCAGCCCTGCGTGAAACCCTCGCCATGGGCGCAACACGCGCCGTGTTGGTGACCGACAGGAATTTCGCAGCTGCCGACACCCTGGCCACATCTTACACACTTGCAAAAACGATTGAAAAGGCAGAAGCCGAGTTCGGGAAAGTTGATCTCGTGCTCTGCGGCAAACAGGCTGTCGACGGCGACACGGCCCAAACCGGCCCAGGCGTTGCGTGCAGACTGAACATGGATCAGATGACCTACGTCACCGAAGTCGAATCAGTCGACACAAAAGCAGGCACAATCATTGCAAAGAGAAGGCTTGCAAAAGGCGTTCAGAGGGTTCAGGCAAAACTTCCGGCCCTCATCACCGTTGAAAAGGACATCAACGAACCAAGGTACGCCTCGGTTTCAGGCATCATCAGGGCAATCAGGGAAAAGATTCACGAGTGGAGCGCCGACTACATCAAGGCTGACCCGGAACAGATCGGTTTCAAGGGTTCGCCGACGTGGGTAAAGCGCATCTTCACCCCACCGCCAAGAGAAGGCGGGCCAAAGTTCAAAGGCGCAGAGTCTGTTTCACAGGCAATTGACACGGTGTTTCCAAACATCTACTTCAAGGAAGCAATCTTTGGAGAGGAGGCCGGAAAATGAGCGACACCACAACATGGAAAGACGTGCTTGTTTTCATTGAAGTCTCCGATGGAAAGCTCCAGGAAGTCGGATATGAACTACTCGGTGAGGCAAGAAAACTTGCAACCAAGGTTAACCAGAACGTCTCAGCCCTCATCATTGGGCACGACGTTGAAAAGTATGCAAAAGACGTAATCGCCCACGGAGCTGATACGGTCTACATCGTTGACGATCCAGGCTACAAGGATTATCTGACAAAAACCTACACAAAGGCTTTTGTCGCAGTGGTTGAAAAGCACCACCCAGACATCGTCCTCATCGGCGCAACCCCGCTTGGAAGAGACCTCTCGGGCGCAGTGGCCACCATCCTCAAAGCCGGCCTCACAGCTGACTGCACGGGACTGGATATCGATGACAAGACCTTCAAACTCCTCTCAACACGTCCAACATTTGGCGGAAACATCATGGCTACAATCTTCTGTCAGAAGGGCAAGCCACAAATGTCGACTGTCAGGCCAAAAGTCATGGCCAAGCCTGATCCTGATCCAAAAAGAACAGGCACAGTCATAAAGGAAACCATCCCGGTCGATCCAAAAGACCTCACAGTCAAAATCCTCGAATTCATCTCAGACGCTTCAAGGGATGAAATCGAGATCGAGCACGCAAAGGTTCTTGTTGGTGGCGGAAGGGGATGCGCAACGCCTGCTGGCATGGAAAAGCTCAAGGAGCTTGCAAAAGTCGTTGGCGGAGAGGTTTGCGGATCAAGACCGCTCGTCGAGAACGGCCTCATTGAAACCTCAAGACAGGTTGGCCAGACCGGTAAAACTGTCGTGCCAAGGGTTTATTTTGCAGTCGGCATCTCAGGAGCCATCCAGCACCTTGTGGGAATGCAGAATTCCAACGTCATCATCGCGATCAATACCAACCCGGATGCACCAATTTTCAAGGTTGCGTCCGTCTCCATCGTTGGTTCGTGGCAAACAGTCCTGCCCGCGCTCATCGAGGAGTTGAAAAAGAGAACCGGGAGGTAGGATGGAAGAGAGATTCGATCTCATAATCGTTGGAGCAGGGCCTGCCGGAATCAGCGCGGCAATCGTGGCTGCAAAAGCCGGGCTCAAGACAATAGTTATCGAGAGGGGCGAATTTCCGGGCTCCAAGAACGTTTTTGGCGGTGTGGTCTATGTCAGTGAAATTGACAAGCTCATACCAGGTTTCATCAGCGACCCGAAGGCCCCCATCGAAAGAATCATCACCGACTCAAGGCTCGTTTACGCAAACGACACAGGAGCGCTGCAAGTCGGATACAAAACCTCAAATTTTGCAGACAAACCAAACGTCATCACCGTTCACAGGGCAAAGTGGGACAGGTGGTTTGCAAAGAAGGCTCAGGATTTGGGAGCGCTCATCGTTCCAAACACCGTTGTCGGCTCAGTCATCAAAAACGACAAGGGCCAGGTGGTCGGAGTAAGATGCACCAGACCGGACGGCGACATCTACGCAAAAATGGTCATCTTCTGCGACGGCGTCCAGTCGACGCTGCTTGTGAAGGAAGGCATCAGACCGGAAGTCAAGCCTGAACATGTGGCTCTTTCAGTCAAGGAATCCATCCAGCTCACGGAAGAAGAGGTCACAAAACGCTTCGGTTGCAAGCCGGGTGAAGGCGTCACCTTTGAAATCCTCGGCTCACTTGCCGACAGGATGGATGGTGTTGCGATAATGTACACAAACAAGGACACCGTTTCACTTGGAATAGGCGCAAACCTTGCCCAGTGGCAAAATTCCAAGGTCACACCGTACGACATGATCGACAAACTCAAGGAACACCCGTTCATAAAGCCGTTCATCGAGGGCGGAACAACAAAGGAATACGTCGCCCACTGGCTCCCAGAGGGTGGTTACGATTCGATGCCAAAAATGCACGGGGCTGGCTATCTCCTTGCCGGTGACACCTCCATGCTGTTCAACGCCCTGCACCGCGAAGGAACAAACCTCGCCCAGGCAACCGGAAGAATGGCTGGCGAAGTTGCCGTCGAAGCGATCAAGGCAAACGATTGCTCAGAGAATTTCCTCTCAAGGTACGCAATCCTGGTCAAACAAAGTTTTGTTGGCCGAGACATGAGAAAGTACCGCAATTTCCCGCACCTGCTCTACAAAAACCCAATGATTTTCAACACACTCCCTGAGGTTGTCGGTGAAGCAGTTGAAGAGATGCTGAAAGTTGACGGCGTGCCCAAAAAGCAGAAACAGAAAATAATCATGACCAACATCAGGAAAAAGGTTGGTCTCTGGAAACTGATGATGCTTGGCCTTCGCGGAATCAATTCGGTGAGATAGGAGGAAAGATGAGCAAAATTGAAGACAAACTGTATGCAACCAGATTCAAGGTCGACCACACCAGCCACCTTTCCATCATCGACGAGAAGGTGTGCGAAAAATGCAAGGAAACCCGTGGCCAGCCCTGCACAATCTTCTGCCCGGCTGCAGTCTACGTTTGGGACGAAGGGCACATGAGGGTTGTCTATGAAGGCTGCCTTGAGTGTGGTTCCTGCAGGATCGGCTGCCCTTATGCCAACATCAAGTGGGAATTCCCCCGCGGCGGGTTCGGAGTGCA
>CAYYJO010000028.1:0-24181 GCA_964472265.1 uncultured Caldisericales bacterium
CCTCCACCGCCGCCACCACCGGTATCCTGATCCGGCATAATGATCTTTGGCATGTAGAAGACGCCGTTTGAGCAGCTTGGCATCATAAGGACTTCGTTAAGATCGAGTTTTTTTGTCCAGGCGACAGAACCATCGGCAATGTTGATTCCATCAAGCTCTGCATCTGACATTTCTGGTGATTGCGTATCTTCGTTGTATGTGGTTTTTACTGATTCAGTGATTAGCTTACCGCTATCGACAGCCGGTGGCATTGCGATGAGTTTTGGGAAATCGACTGACCAGGATGTCGAAAAATCTTTAAGTGACATGCAAACGATTTTAGAAGGACCAGAGTTGTACTTTTCATCAAGCTTGATGTAAACGAGATAAATGCTATCGCCAATAATCGTTGAATGGGCGAGCAGCAAATCTTCGAGGATGAGTTCTTTCTGCGGGATTAAAGCTTTTCCGGTTGTCATGTCAAGAACGCCAACGAAATTCCTTGGCTCATCCTCGGTTACCTCGCCATTTTTTGGTGGTTCGGGTTCATCTGGTGGACGGTCGCCGCCACCCCTTCTGCTTCTTCTGCCACCGGCACCCATGCCACTGTACATGGTGTTGATGTCTGTGGATGTGGTGATGAAAACGATGTTTCCGCCAACGATTGAAATGGTTGTTGGTCTTTTGAAACCAATATTGTAGCGCCAGACTTCTTCACCGAGATCCCTGGAAAGACAGTAGATGGTTCCGGTGTTGTCGCTGACGTAGACATTCTCTTCGGTGCAAACCGGCATCCCCAGCTTCTTTGAGTCGGTAAAGAAAACCCATGCACGTTCAAGCGGAAGTGTGGTTGTTATGTTTTGTGCGCAGTTTGAGTGGGAGTTGTCATAGAATGGCATTGGCCATGCCGGCGTTGCTGCCGTTCCGACTAACATCGGGACAGCCAGTATCACCGCCAGAAACAGTGATGTGAGTTTTTTCATTAAAACCTCCATTTGGGCATGCCGTAGACAGCATGCGGTCCAAGTTCCTCCTCGATCCTGAGGAGTTCATTGTACTTTTCAACACGCTCACCACGTGCCGGCGCGCCGGTTTTGATCTGACCTGATCCGGTTGCAACGGCAAGGTGTGAGATGAAGCTGTCAGCCGTCTCACCAGAGCGATGGGAGATGATGTAGTTGTATCCATTTGTACGGGCAAGCTCTATCGTATCCCACGTCTCTTGGACACTGCCAACCTGATTGAGTTTAATGAGAATTGCGTTTGCAATTCCAGCCTTGATTCCTTCAGCAAAAATCTCCGGGTTGGTTACGAAAACATCGTCGCCGATGAGCTGAATCTTGCTGCCAAGTGAATTAGTGTGATAAATCCAGCCATCCTTGTCCTGCTCTGCCATGCCGTCTTCAATTGAGATGATTGGGTACTTGGCAATCATAGCCTCATACCAGGAGTTGAGATCGGTGAAGCTCATCTGCTTGCCTTCGAAGCTGTACTTTCCATTCTCGTAAAGCTCCGATGCGGCCACGTCCAGCGCAAGGAAACAGTCCTTGCCTGGCTCATAGCCGGCGTCCTTGATCGCCTGAACCAGAACATGGAGCGCTTCCTCGTGGTTCTTGAGGTTCGGGGCAAACCCGCCTTCATCGCCGATTGCAGTTGAAAGCCCCTGCTTTTTCAGGATTGATTTCAGGGTGTGATAGATTTCAGTGCCCATTCTCATGGCTGACTCGAAATTTGGTGCACCGGCCGGAACGATCATGAATTCCTGGATGTCCAGGTTGTTGTCAGCGTGAACTCCACCATTGATGACGTTCATCAGCGGGGCAGGAAGCCTGTTTGCCATCGTTCCGCCAAGGTAGCGGTAAAGGGGCATGTTCAGCGTTGCAGCTGCCGCCCTGGCAATTGCCATTGAACAGGCAAGGATTGCGTTTGCTCCAAGATTTCCCTTGTTTTCAGTGCCATCGAGGTCGATCATCATCATATCGGCTTCTCTCTGCTCGAAAACGCTCATGTCACAGAGCCTGACAGCGATTTCATCATTGACGTTGGTTACGGCTTTGTCAACCGATTTTCCCTTGTAATAATCGGCCTCGCCATCACGAAGCTCAAGGGCTTCCCTGGTTCCGGTTGAAGCACCTGACGGGACAGCAGCCCTTCCTACAACACCTTCCTCGGTGATGCAGTCGACTTCGACTGTCGGGTTGCCCCTTGAATCAAGTATCTGCCTTGCGTGAAGATCACTTATCAGACTCATGTTTCCTCCATAATACTACATAGTGTCGTAATTACAATTAAGTAATTTCATCTTACCTGCACAATGTTTCTAAAAGATTATCACTGGTTACGCTTCGCTTCAAGCCAGTTTTTGTTGATTTCCATTCGTAAAGAGGGTATATAGAGTCCACCTGATGCCGAAGTGGCGGAATTGGCAGACGCGCATGGTTCAGGTCCATGTCCGGGCAACCGGGTGGGGGTTCAAGTCCCTTCTTCGGCACCAAACCAAACCTTCGGTTTGGATGAAACAAATCCCCTTGATGACTGTAATCCTGAAATCGCGGAGCAAGTCCGCCGATTTCATCAAACTCAGTGATTCTCAACAGAAAAGATAAGAATAACAAAACCCTTCGCCATACAACCCAGAGAAAGTGGCACAAAGTCCATTCCTCTATCCTTCGCCCGAAACGGAGTTTTTGGAGAAGGTGTCACGAAGTGACGGATGAGGGAGTTTATCACGGCTCCGCCGGTAAAGAACAAAGCCCTTTGATTATTCTTATACTGAAATCACTGGCAAAGCCAGATGATTTCATGGATTCTGAGTGGTAAAAACAATAGAAAAAATAATCCCCCTGTATCCCCCTTGATAAGGGGGATAAACAAAAAAGGATAAATCAATATTTCTTGCTTCCATTGGTTAAGGGAGATGACTCGTAGAGCCGGTGGGTTTATATTTTTAACATGATCTAAACAAAACATCTGGCTTTGCCAGTGTTTTCAGAATATGAATATTTATATAGACTAGTTCTGTACCGGCGGAGCCGTATCCTGTATCCCCCTTAATAAGGGGGATAAACAAAAAAAGATAAATCAATATCTTATGCCCCATTGGAAAGGGAGGTGGCAAGAAATGCCGGTGGTAATATTGTCAATCCAACAAGTATTCTACTGATGTCTTAATATCAAGTTATATCTGGTACTGGCATTGTTGCCAGAGAAAATTGCGGGGTTGTCAATTTGCCTCGGTCATGAAGGTGTTTGACAAATTGACTTGTCAGAATCAGAGATTCCTGAATTTGTCAGGATTTCTGTATTCAGGGCTGTCGCTGATGACGGTTGAATCACTGACTTTTGGCGAATGAGACTTGAAAAGATTGGCTAACAGACCATCAGAGTGATCCCTGCCCTTCTCTGCCATCCCGGTTTTTACAAGTGTGAGCTGTTCTTCAAGATTTTTCTTCATTCCATCCTCCTTTCAATCCTAACTGCTTTCGCAATTTGGATTGTAGGAAGGATTGTTAGGCAAATATTTGGAAACGCTCAGTTTTCAATCTTGTATGCATTGTTGCGAATTGAAATTGAGGTCAAGGCGAAAATCATGCAGAGAGTGAACATTAAAAGCGTCAGCCAGCTCATGGTGTCGTTTTGGTAGCCCCTGACAAGATCCGAAATGTAGCTGACCTTATAAAGCACAAGGAAAGCCAGTGCACAGGAAATCATGAAGAACGCCTGCTGGAGTTTTCCGCCCCTGGTTTTGAAAATGAGGGTCATCGCAAGAATGAACATCGTTATGCCTGACACCGAGAGGAACATTTCAGTAATTAAAGTGATAAGGTCAACTATATCCCTTTGAAAGTTGGGGATGAGAACAAATATGAACAGACCAAGAATGAGCAGTCCTGAGACCCAGATTGACGATTTCTGGCTGAAGCTGAGTTTGACGTTGAAGGACATGACCAGCAGAGCAACACCCCACAGCAATATCAGAAGCGAAGGGATGTAGGCGATGTTTAAAAAGACAGTTATTTTTGCCGGTACGCCAAGCAGCGGTAGAATGTAGATTCTGAGAAGACTTGTCAGAAAGAACAACCAGAAGGCAATTGCAGATCTGATCCAGAATTTTCTTTCGGCCAGTTCAGGTTCTATGAGGGTGTACTGGATTGTGAATGCGATTGCTCCAGCCAGGAACATCAAGTCGAAGGCAATGTGTTGTGCCCATGAGGTAAAATCACCTCTCCACAGCGTCCCCAATGCAAAGCAGAAAAGCGGGAAAACAATCCCAAAGACCATAATAACCGTTCCTTTTTTCATTTCGACACCTCAATATACAATTATTTGCATATTATTATTATTTTTCAAGCTTCAGTGATTGTTTAACAAAAACACCCAAAAAAATAAAAACACCCCGGGTTACCGGGGTGTTTGGTGTGACGAGATTTTCTACAGATTCAGTTTTGCCGGACCAGTGCCAGCAGAAGCTCTTGTGAGTCCTGGAAACTTCTGCACAAGGATTTCGGCGGTAATGCCGATAATGTTTCCTGTGTCATCGAAGTGTCCGCCAACAAGCTCCCTGAATTCGACATCAAGCAGTCCGTGAAGATGAACCTTCACTCCACCATCAGCCTTTGGTTCAACGTTTCCGGAGGCCATGACCATTTCGAGTGCGCCGGAGAGTTCTCTCATAGGTGCGTAAAACATTCCATTCATGGTCGAGAGCATGGACGTCAGTTTGGCTTTTGACAGGGCTCCGATGCACGAAACTACGAAACCTGAACCAAGACCTGACTCAACGACTGCCTTGCCGATTGATGGCAAAAGATCGTCGCCTGGATCAAGCCTGATCGCCAGTTGGTCTCCGGAAAGTCTGAATTCCATTTATTTTGCTGGTGTGGCAGGTGCTGCAGGTGCGGCTGCGGTTGTTGTTGCAGCTGCCGCTTCAGTCGTTTCTTCCTTGGCTGCCCTTGGAACCTTGACTGTCACTGCTGCTTCTTCAAAGTGTGAAATGAACTCAACGCCGTCTTCAAGCTGGATGTCTTTGACGTGAAGGATTGTGCCAAGACCGAATTCTGTTACATCAATGACCACATCGTTTGGAATCTTTTCAGGAACAGCCTTAACCTTTGCCTTGTGAATCCTCTGTTCGAGAACTCCACCGGCCTTTACGCCCTTGCAGTCGCCAGTGATTTTGACCGGAATCTCAACGATGATCGGCTTGCTCAGGTTGACGCTGTAGAAATCGATGTGCTGAACCTTCTTTGTGAGCGTGTGGAGCTGGAGTTCCTTTACCAGTGCAGTGTAGTGGTGACCCTGGAACATAAGATCGAACAGGAGCGAGTTTACGCCCTTTCTTGAGAGAAGAACAAATTCCTTTTGATCGACGGATATCGGCAGTGATCCTTCAACTTCTGGACCATAGATAACGGCCGGTACCTTGCCAGAGGCACGAAGCTTACCATTGTCGCCTCTTGCCTGCTTGACCCTCTTTTCAGCCTGTAACTGTACTCTTTGCATTTTTCAACTCTCCTATAGTGGATTTGTTTTTCTTTTTTCAACAAGCGCAACGTTGAAAAGTTCCGATATGGAACGATGGTCTCTTATACGGATAATTGCCTCTCCAATCAAGGGTGCAACCGAGAGAACTTTAATCTTTCCACCGATTTTGTCGGCAGGAATGTCGATTGTATTGGTGACAACTATCTCATCGATTGGTGAATTGTTAAGTTTTTCGACAGCATTACCGCCAAGTAGGCCGTGTGTCGCACAGGCAAAGATTCTTCTTGCCCCCGCTTTTTTAGCCTCGATTGCACCGGCTATCAGGGTTCCGCCGGTCTGGATGATGTCGTCGACGAAAATAACGTCCTTGCCGTCAACATCACCGATGAAGTAGAGGCTTTCCACAACGTCCGGTCTTGGGCGGGTTTTTGCAAAAACGGCAACGGTTCCGCCGAAGCTGGTTGCAAAAAGGTTTGCCCTTGCCACACCGCCGACATCCGAGCATGCAACTGGATTTGAAATGCCCATGCGTTCGAAGTAGTCCTTGAAAAGGAGCATGGACGTGAGATTATCAAATGGAATGTCAAAGAAACCCTGAATCTGACTGGCGTGGATGTCGATGCTGAGAACCCGTGTTGCACCGGCGACAGTCAGAAGGTTGGCGATAAGTTTTGAAGTGATCGGCTCTCTTGACTGTGACTTCCTGTCCTGTCTGGCATAGCCATAGTAAGGGATGATCACGTTCAGGGTGAGGGCAGATGCACGTTTGAGCGAGTCGATCATGATGAGGAGTTCCATGATGTTGTCTGATGGGGGATTTGTTGGCTGGATAATGAAGCAGTCGGCTCCCCTGACGTTTTCTCCCGGCCAGCACTTGATCTCTCCATCTGCAAAATTCAGGATGTTCATCTTGGCAAGCGGCTGATCAACGTACTCGCAGACCTGGCGTGCCAGCTCCGGATTTGACGAACCTGAAAAGATTTTAACCATGTTTCTCCTTCTTGCTGTTGTTGTTCAGTTTTTTCCTTTTTGCCCAGCCTTCAATGATGTTCATTGATGATCTCTCAATTCCAAGCGATCCTTCCGGAACACTGCGGTTGATCACAGATCCTGCGCCTGTGTAGGCATCGTCGCCGATTTCGATTGGAGCGATAAGCATTGTGTCGCTTCCAATGAAAACCCTGTTGCCAATCTTTGTTTTGTTCTTATTCACTCCGTCGTAGTTGCAGGTGATGGTTCCAGCGCCAATGTTCACCTCATCACCCATTTCAGTGTCGCCGACGTAGGAGAGATGAGGTACTTTCGAGCCCTTGCCCATTTTGACCTTTTTCATGTCGATGAAACAGCCAATCTTGGAGTTTTCGGCAATATCAACCGGCGGTCTCATCCTCACGAATGGCCCAACTTCAACATTCTTTGAAATCCTTATGCCCTTGTCCTCACCCTTGAGGAACAGGAAAGGGCCAATCTTGCAGTCTTCGTCGATTGTGATGTCGCCCTGGAGATAGACGTAAGGATAGATGGTCACATCGTTTGCTATTTTGACAGTGGCTTCAATGTATGTTGATGATGGGTCGATGATCGTGACACCGTTGAGGGCATGCTTCCTGAGGATTTCTTCCTGGAGGCGTCCGGCAATCTGTGTGAGATCCCAGCGATTGTTTATTCCATGGTATTCGGAGATATCCTCGCAAGCTTGTGAGATGACGGTTTTGCCTTCCCTGTAGAGGTTTTTGATGACATCGGTGAGATAGTATTCTTTCTGGTTGTTGTGAGGTTCGACTTTTTCCAGTGCATTCCATACGTCGTCATGATTGAACAGGTAAACGCCGGTATTTACTTCACTGATCATTCTCTCTTCGATCTTTGCGTCGACCTCTTCGACTATTTCGCTTATGCTTCCAACGTTGTCACGTACGATGCGCCCGTAACCGGTTGGATCAGGGACTTTTGCTGTCAGTATGACGCACGATGGCTTCTTGTCCTCGGCCAGGGCTATCATTGATTTTATTGTTGATGGCTTAATCAGCGGAGTGTCACCACAAATGACCAGCATCCAGCCTTTTCTGCCCTTGTAATGGTTTCTTGCTGAAAATACTGCATCTCCGGTGCCTCTCGCCTCAGCCTGCGTGACATATGAAAAACTGTCTCCCAGCTTTTCTTTTACCGCCTCGGCTTCATTGCAGATGACCAGTGTTATGTCTCCCACGCCGGCATTTTTTGCTGCATCGATGACGTAGGAAACCATGGGTTTTCCAAGAATTTCATGAAGGACTTTCGGGGTTTTGGACTTCATGCGTTTGCCGTTTCCAGCCGCCAGGATGAGAGCCGATATATCCATGAGTCTCCTTATGGCTGGGGAGGCAGGATTCGAACCTGCGGATGGCGGTTCCAAAGACCGCTGCCTTGCCACTTGGCTACTCCCCAAGTTGTTGCTTGGAAAAGTGTATATTGAGCTCAAACGATTTTCAACAATCTTTTCACTTTAGAGATATCTGATTCTAACCTTTAAACAATCGCAGCCCCAAAACTGTATTATGGATGATGATGAAAAAACTGCTAAGTATTGTTTTGTCAATTGCCATTTTGCCAATTGTTGCCGTTCGAGCCGATGTGCTCATCTGGACCATGACAGGCGGGACTCCACAGCGTGACGGTTTGTTCACCTCCATGCCACAACCTCCACTCAGCCTGCTTTGGCAGTCTGACGTCGGCGTGGAGTTACCAAGCACAAGCAGCTCGATTCTGACAGATGGCCAGAAGATATTTGTTGCAGGGAACAAGAGCACAAACGGACAATTTGTCTGTCTGGACTGGCAGACCGGAAAAGTGGACTGGCGAGTGGATTTTGGCAGCAAGTGCATCTCATCGCCGGTCATCTCGAACAATAAAATCTCGGTCGCCGGAGTCGATGGAAGAATTTACGGAGTTGGAATCGACGGTAAATCGGCGTATTCGACAAGGACACAGTTCCAGACAGCCTCGAGGGCTGATCCGATGGACACAGGTTCAAACCTGATCTTCTGCCTTGAAGATTACGGCGCCGGTCTGGTGGCGGTAAATCCAGCAACCAACGAAATAAACTGGGATGTAACAAGATCATCCTCAAACAGCATCAGGTTCAACCCTTGTGCAGATTCGGGCAGGATTTTTGTTTGCTATAACGATGATATTGTCGTTGCCATTAATGAGACTGATCACTCGATCATTTGGGAGAAAGACCTTCACGAAAAAATTTCTGGCGGGTGCATGGTCGTTTCTGGCCTGCTCATAATCAGAACCAGCAAATCCCTGATTGCTCTCAAGACAGACAACGGTCAGGAAGCATGGAACTCACCTTTTGGTGATCCTTCAACAGTATACGGCAATCCGGCAACCGACGGGAGATTGATTTTCTATACCGGCAACCAATACATTTATGCCAAGGAAGTACAAACCGGCAATACTCTCTGGTCAAAGATGCTTGGCAATGCCATTCCAAACTCTTCAACTCCTTCGGTTGGTTCAGGCATGGTGTGCGTTCATGATGGCAGCACGTGCATGATCCTTGATTGTGACACCGGTGAGGAAAAGGCCAGTTTCAATATCGACTCCCGAACGCTTGTGGCTAACCAGCCGCTTGTTCTCTGGGACAGGATAATCTTTGCAGGTGCAAACAGTCTGACATGCTGGGGTCTGCTTGGTGACCCGACGCCTCCTCCTCCAAATCCTCCAGACCCAGATCCACAACCTGAACCACCCAAAGATCCACCGGTAATCTCCACACTCAAAATCGATGCTCCGGAAAAAGGTTATCTGGACGAAATCATTGAAATCAAGATTGACATAAGCGATGCAAAAAACTGGACAAGCGGGGAGTTCACATTTGTTTTTGACAACACAAAACTTGAATTCTCCGGCGTAAAGCCTGGCGAGTTGCTGATCAGCCAGAACACACCACTGGAAATAAAAGCTGAACCGTCGGTATCAGGTGCAAAGATAACAGCAAGCATTCTGAAAGCCGATGGTGTCACCGGAAATGGCACACTTGTCTACATTGCCCTGAAACCAAAAGCAACAGGGGTGCACAATCTCACAATCATTGGCGCGAAAATGAAGGACAGCAAGGGCGACACACACGAACCAAACATCGAGCCTGACTCATTCGTTGTTGAAGAAAGGACAGAACCGCCGCCACCGGAGCCACCACCACCGGAGCCAGAAGCTGAATTCAGCCTTACACCTGAAAATGTTGACTTCGGAGTCATTACATCTCCAAGATCAACCACTTTCCGTTTGGTGCAAAGAAACGGCGCCAAAACAAGGTTTGTGATCAGAACATCTGCCGATTTTGGACTCTACTCCCCAGGGACCGGTGAAATAGAAGCCAATTCAGGGTTTGACATCCAGGTCACCGTCAATACAAACGGTTTGGCTCCAGGGGCTTATGAAATGGTGGTCTCTGCGAACGTGCTGGATAAAACTCTGAAATCAACAGTAAAATTTGTTATCCCCGAAAAACCGGTCGAACCACCATCGTGCATTGAGATAATCCCTGACAGGCTTGATTTTGGCTACATCCCGAGAGGACGTGAGGTCTCAATCAATTTTGTGATAGCATTTGACACAACAGAGGAAATTTCAGGAATAATTGAGGTTGACAAACAGTGGCTCCAGGTTTCTCCAGTTGTTTTCAAAACCAGACAGAAAAGGATTGAGGGAATTGCTACAATTTCGGCATCAGAGCTCCCGGGTGGCGAATCTTTTGTGGGTCACATGTCCATAAAAACCAAGGGCAACGTGTGCAGAGATGTGGTCGTTGAGGCAAAAGTCAAGTCCCAGCCATCAATTCTTCTCGAAATGGACATTGGCGTGTCAAAGGCAAGGATCGCCTCTCTGGAAGTCCCGCTCGATTCACCACCGTTCATCAGAAACAACAGGACGCTTGTTCCAATCAGATTTGTTTCAGAAGCCTTCGGTTGTAAAGTACAATGGGAGGCGTCGTCGAAGAAGATCACGATAACAAGATTCACTGACTCAATCACGCTTTGGATCGGCAGGAAGGAAGCCGTCGTGAACGGCATGGAAGTTGCGCTCGATGTGGCCCCTTCGCTGGAGAATTCAACAACCTTCGTTCCAATAAGATTCATTTCGGAAGCTTTCGGGGCAAAGGTCGAATGGTTCGCTGACACCAGGCATATCAAAATAACCTACACCCCACCTGATGATTTTACGCCTTGAGGAGAACAAATGACAACCTTTGAAATCGCTATCGTTAAAGAGACAAAAACAATTGAAGCCACGCTCTCTGGCAAACTCGACGGCAATATCGAACCGGCTGTTGCGAAACTGATATCGGCAGTTGAAGAAAATCCTGGCTACAGCCTCATCATCAACGTCACAGACCTCGACATGCCAGGAATGACAGCATTTTCAATGGCCGGAAAACTGATGGATGACAGGATGAAAGAGGCTCAAAGGAAACTCAAGGCGGTTGCAATTGTGGACGCAGGCAAGATAACTGATTTGCTGCCCATGTTTTTCATCAAACCACCAGAAAACATTTTTTTCATGAATATCGAATCGGCAAGGGAATATCTGGCAAAGATCAGTTAGCGTCTGCTTCCAAAGCAATAGAGGTTGCCGTCGTTGCAGCCAATGATCAGTTGCTTGTTTGAGAATATCGGTGAAGACCAGATTCTGTCGCCTGCCTTGTACGACCAGAGTTTTTCACCTGTAATTGCGTTGAAGCAGTAAACATTGTTATCTTCTGAGCCAAACCATACCATACCGTTGCTGGTCACAGGACTGCCAACTATCCTTCGCATGAGGCCTGTGTCATAAATCCAGTCAACCGCTCCATTGGTTGCAGAGAGACAGTAAAAATAGCCGTTGTCTGCGCCAAAAAACAGTTTTCCGTGCCAGAGAGACGGGCTGCACTCCTGATTGATGCCTACGCTGTACGACCAGTGTTCTTCGCCTGTTTTCCTGTTAATGCAGTGGATCTCGCCATCGTAGGAGGCGAAGTAGAGGTTGTCGCTGTCTGCAACAATTGATGTTGTCACCGCTCCTGAAGTTTTTTTGATGGTTGTGATTGCGCCGGTTTGTTTGTCCACCCTTATGATTGAACCATCAAAACAACCGATAACCACAGAGCCTGATTCAATTACCGGACACCCTTTAATGCCAGCTGGTGCTTCAATTGACCAGATTTCACTGCCATCTTCTATGCCAATCCTCATGAAATCTTTGGAGGATGAGCCGATATAGACTGAATCATCGTCAGCTGATGGGATGGACGGCATAGCCCTGGTGCCATGAGTCCAGAGCAGTGCGCCTGTGTTGGCATCAAGGCAGTTAATCAATGAACCTTTTGTGCCAAAAATGACTTTGCCCTTAACAACAACCGCAGGAGTGGCGACCGGATCGGAGCATTCATAAGCCCAGACCTCCTGTCCATCAGCCTGATTGATGCAGTAGAATTTTTTGTTGATCGAACCGATGTAGACTTTGCCATCATTTGCAACTGGCGTTTGCACAACCGCTCCGCTTGCCGCAAACCTCCATGAAAGGTCGATTGTGTCAACCGATGGCGAGCAGTCGGAGTGGACTGAGCCAGTGTTCAGATAGTTGCCTCGGTATGATGGCCATCCGCAATCGCTGCTGATCCCTGGATCATCAACCTTTGGAGTGCAGCCAGCCGAGAGTGCAAGGCAGGCCAGAATGACGGCAAACTTTTTCATGAAAACTATGTTATTTGCAAAACGTGTCATATCAAGAGCCTGGGGTGCCGGACTTTCAGATTTCAAGATTTTTGAGGTCGACAATCGGCACAATCGAGTCATTGTCAATGTAGCACGATTTCAGAATGTCCCTGTACCTCGCGTCGCCGATTATTGGCGGTACTGGCACCAGTTGACTGTCCGATATCCTTTTCAGGGTCAGCACCCTTGTGACTCCGAGTGCAATCCTTCCATCTTTGTGGTCGAAGATGATGATTGGTCCTTCGGATTCTTTTTTGCCTTCCAGCAATGTCCCAAGGGACAGGAACGGAACTTGCTGGTTTTCATACTCGACAATTGCCGAAAGGAGCAGTCCTTCTTCCGGCAACGGTTCAGGCGACTGAAATTCCATGATCCTGACGATGTCGAGAGCTGGAATCGCCCAGACCTGCGAACAAGCCTCAAGTTCAAGGAAGGTTGTTATTGGTTCTGCTTTTGCCGCACTCTGTCTCTTCATAGCCATCTCCTCGCCTTCAGCTCAGTCTCGATGTCTTCTCTCCAGTGTCTGTTGAGTTTGTCGTTTACAAGTGGGATTGCCATTCCATCAATTTCAGCTGTGCCCTTGATGACGGCACCTTTTTGCTCCCAGATAAGTTTTGGAAAAACCGTTATCTTTGCATCTTCGATCTCAATTTCTCCGGTTATTTCATCGACTAGAAATCCAAAATCGTCGTAAATAAAACCTCTTGTCTTCGACGCTGCTTTTGTTTTCATCAGAAGTCCGAGATCAAGGAGCGGTTTGCCAAGGTGAACGCCTTTGACCAACGCCCCTGGGACGCTCCTGAATTCGTACTGTTCGACGACCCTGGCTGGCGCTGCGATCAAAAAATTTTTCCCATCAAGCGATATTTGCAACAGTTTCATCTTCAAACCTCACGCAACATTTTCTTCAATTCCCATCATCCTTGAGAGTTTAACGGGGATTTGCTCCAAAGGCAGAACATGGTCGATAATACCGGTGGATGCCGCCTCTTTTGGCATTCCAAACACAACTGAAGTTTCTCTGTCCTGGGCAAGCGTCTTGCCGCCACAATTTTTTATCGACACAACGCCGTTTTTCCCGTCGCTGCCCATTCCGGTGAGAACGAGCCCAATCGTTTTGTGCCTGAAAGAATCTGCAGCCGTGATCATCATTGCGTCAACGGAAGGCACATACTCAAGGGTGTCGGAATTTTTTAGCTCGATGATTTTCTCGTCGTTAACGATCATGTTTTTCCCGCCGGGAGCGACATAAACCACGCCTGGTTCAACCAGCATTCCATGCGTTCCCTGGGTTACCTGTAGAGTTGTAGATGATGCCAGCATTTTTACAAATTCGTTTGTCATGCTCTCAGGCATGTGCTGGGCAATGAGAATGGCAGGTGCGAGGTTTCCTGGTAGTTTTGAGAGTATGAATTTGAGAGCGGAAGGGCCACCGGTTGATGCTCCAATTGTAAGGACTGATCTGGCTTTTCTGCCGGTTCGTTCAAACCTTGATTCACTTGGAGCTTCAATTTTCACACCCACAAGGGTTTTGATCGACCTGATCGGTTTGATGTGCGAAACCATTTTGATTCTGGTTGGAAGTGTGGCCAGATGAGCGTCTAGAGACATAGGATCAATTGTTTCGTCGAATATTACAGCATCAACTGCACCCATTGAAAGGCACGACAGGGCAAGCGCCTGCTGTTTTGCGTCATCGGGTGCGCAGATGAGCACAGGAATCGGTTTTTTCTGCATAATCGCCCTCAGAGTGGATGGGCCATCCATGTAGGGCATGGTTAGATCGAGAACCACAACATCGGGGGACAAGTGATCTATCTGTCTTAAAGCCTCGATGCCATTTCTGGCTGTGCCAATGACCGTCATTGAAGGATCTGACTGCAGGATTTTGCCCATCACATCGAGTGTGTGGAACGAGTCATTGACAAGCAGAGTCCTTATCTTTGGAAACATCCCTGTCCCTTCAGGCTCCGTTTCCGTTTGAAATCAGTTTTTTAACCGTATCGAGGAATAATGTTTGGTCATAAGGTTTGACCAAATATGCATTTGCTCCAAGCTCAAAAGCCTTCGTCCTGTGCTTTGACCCTGACCTTGAGGTGATGATCATGTTTGGAAGGTTTGAAAACCGCGGGTCGTCCCGCATGATCGAGAGCAGTTCGAACCCGTCCATTTCCGGCATTTCGATATCAAGCACCATGAGATCGAACCTGTTGCTTTCAAGCATGTCAAGCGCTTCAAGACCCGATGCTGCAGTGCTGACCTCAAAGCCTGTGTCGGCAAGGTCTTTTGAAAGTATCTTCCTCATGGAAAGGGAGTCGTCCACAACAAGAATCTTCTTTCCCAACTGTTCCACATGTCTGCCATTGGTTTCATGCTTCTTTTGTTGGGTTTCAACCTTTATTTCAAACAAGCTCTTTGGATTGACCACCAGAACAACCTGCCCCGAGCCAAAGATGGTTGCTCCGGCAAACAGATCGATTGACTGGAGCATCGCTGGCATCGACTTGATGACCATGTCGTGCTTTCCAACAATGCCGGTTACTCCGATCAACATTCTCGATGCGCCATACTCAACAAGCACTGTTGGAATTGTGTTTGACTTTGAGATGCCGGCATCTTCACCCAGAATATCGTCAAGGAAGTGAATTTGGACAAACTCTTCCCTGAGGTTGTACATCGGGGTCTCACCGATCATTTTGATCTCGTTTCGACCGATGCTCATAACCTCGGAAACCTGACCAAGCGGGATGACATACGGGGTTTTGTCGCAGTTGACGACAAGACCTTGTGAGATGACCAGCGAAATTGGAAGCTTTAACGTAAACTCAGTACCAAGGGGGGTTGAGCTGACATCAATTGAACCGCCAAGGTTTTCAACGCCAGTTTTGACAACATCAAGACCGACACCACGACCGGCAATCATTCCTGAATCATCAGCCGTTGAAAGGCCGGCCTTGAAGATCAATCTGTTGATCTCCCCGGCATCCATCGTTTCAAGCTCTTCGGGTGTTATAAACCCCTGTCCAAGCGCTCTGTCGGCTATTTTGTCGGTATCAAGAGGCATACCGTCGTTTTCGATTCTCAGGATTACCTGGTTGCCTTCGTAAGATGCCGAAAGAGTTATGGTGCCATCGGGAGTTTTCCCGATTGATTCCCTGACTTTCGGGGTTTCGATGCCGTGGTGGACGGCATTTCTGATGATGTGCAGCAGTGGGTCATAAATCCTGTCGGCAACCTTCACATCAATTTCAACAGTCTCGCCCTCGATCACCAGATTGACCTGTTTGCCTTCATTTCTGGCAAGATCGCGAACCATTCTCGGGAATCGGTCAAGCACCTGCGAGATTGAGATCAGTCTTGATCCAATGACCGAATCCTGAATGGACGTAACGTTTTGGATCAGCTTGCTGGTCCCCGTTCCAAGTTCGTCAATCTCGTTTTCAAGTCTTGTGAGTGTTTCGACGAGGTCTGCATGAACTTCGGTCTGGTTCCTGATGATCCTGTCCAGTTCGACGTAACGGTCAAACTCAAGCTCGTCGAACTCTGAGGCAAACCTCGAGCCTGCGCCGTTCCTTGCACCGATTTTGTTGTTCATGGCTTCGGTCGTTCGCTGGAGAAGCCTGTGCTGGGAGAGGTCGGTGGTAAGCGATGACAGCCTGCGCAACGAAAGCCTTACCTGGTCTGCGATAGTTATGAATCTTGTTCTGGACTCGTCAAGCCCGGAACGCTGCACCAGAAGCTCACCTGTCAGGTTCATAAGGTTGTCCAACTTTGATAACCTTACCCTAACGTCAGGCTCCCTGGTTGTTTTCCTGTCGTCAGCCGGGAAAAAGATCTGTGTCTTTGCCGGAGTTTTCTCGGTTGAGACGCCGATTGTTCCAACAAGATCGGCCACCTGCCTTGCAACCTTCGGGGCGGTTTTGTCTCCCTTGGTTTCAAGGTCAAGGGTTTCTTTCAGTGCATCGAGCGAGCCGAGGAGGATGTCTGTTTTTGCTGCATTGAGACTTATCTCGCCGTCCCTGATCGGTTCAAGCACATCTTCAAGGGCATGGGCAGCAATCTCTGTTGCCGTGAAACCGACCGATGAAGCTGCACCTTTAAGCGTGTGGGCAGCCCTGAAAACCTCTTCAATTGTTGATCTGTCAGACGGATTCTTTTCAAGGGCAAGAAAACCATCGTTCATGGTTTTAAGGTGTTCCTCGGCCTCGATGAGGAAGAAGTCTGCTACAACCGATGCCAGTTCATTGGTTTTGGCCGGTTCCTGCTCGTCCGTGCTAAACTCTGTCCAAATCTCGGTTATAACGTCAAGCTGGCTTTTTATGTCCGGCTCTTTGCCTGAATTGAGTTCGTTGAGAACACCACCGATTGTGTCGTTTGTGGTCTCGCAAAGTTCTACAACCCCTTCAGGCCAGACAGAATCTTGATCCTCGACGAAAGCTTCAAGGGATGACTCAATGAACGAGGCAATCGTTCCCAGCTCGGGCAGTCCAGCCATCGCCGATGATGAATTGAGCGAATGTGCCATTCTGTAAGCTTCGTAAACGGTTTCGCTTGAACGGTTGCCTGAAGCGATTTTTCCAAGTTCCGTTACCAGCTTGTGGTGCATCATCAGCGCCTCGGCTACGAAATCCATGAAGTACTTGTCCCTGTTCATCTGGCTCCTCCAGTTTTGACGTAGTAAAGGGAGCTTTTGTGTTCAACCGGCTTGATTCCCTGAATCTCTCTAGGCATGATCTCAGCCTCCCCAAGCATCATCACTCCGCCTGGTTTGAGACAGCCGACCAGCTTTTCAAGCACCCTGAGCCGGTTTGGTTGCGAAAAATAAATCGTCACGTTTCTGCAAAAGATCACGTCCTGATCAAATATCTGATGATCAGTGATCAGGTTGTGGGTGAAAAAAGTCACCGTTTTTCTGGTTTGATCCTTAATTTTAAAAGCGTCTTCAGAGGTTCTGTCAAAATGGCTCCAAAGCGTCAGAGGGGTTACGTTTTTCAGTCTAGGTTGCCTATACATTCCGTCTCTTGCCACAGCGAGTGCGTTTGGATCAACATCGGTTCCAATGATCATTGGTTTGATGCTGTCGTCAATCCCGCAGGAAAGAGCAGTGATTGCGAGAGAATACGCCTCTTCACCGGTCGAAGTGCCGGCGCTCCAGATGTGGAGATAGTTTTCACCCTTTAAAAGCCTCTGTCTTGCAAGTCTTGGCAATTCTTCTTCCTTTAGAGCCTCAAAATGCTCAGGTATCCTCATGAAACTGGTTTCTTTGGTAACTGCAATCGCTACAAGCTCCCAGAGTTCATGCCTTGCCAGATTCCCTTCTGTCAGGAGCCTGTAATAATCAACGGTTGCATGCAATCCGACGTCGACCATGCGCCTTTTGACGCAATTCTCAAGAAGATGAAGCCGGGCTTCACCAAAATGGAGTCCGGCTTCACACGATATCAGATCCCTTATGGCCAGGATTTCCTGCAACTTAAATCTTGAACCTCTGGACTGCCGACTTCAGCTGGTCAACGAGTTGGTTCATGTCCACAACGGCGTTTGTTGCGTTAACGATTGATTTGGTGGTGCCGTTTGTGATGGTCGAGATGAGACCCATCGACTTGTTGACCTCTTCAGTTGCTCGCGATTGTTGTCTGGATGAGAGCGAGATCGATTGGATCAGCTCTGCAAGCTGTCTTGAGTTGCTCACGATTTCTTCCAGTCTCTCACGTGCAGCTTCAGCCAGTTTTGAACCTTCGACGACCTCTTGTGTTGAGTCTTCCATGGTTTTGATTGCCTCAGAGGTTTCTGACTGGATGCCCCTGATGAGCATTGTGATGTCTTTTGTTGATTTGGTCGATCTTTCAGCCAGCTGACGGACAGCGTCGGCGACGACGGAGAATCCACGGCCTTGCTCACCGGCGCGGGCAGCCTCGATGGCTGCGTTAAGGGCGAGCATGTTGGTCTGGGCTGCGATGTCAGAGATAACGTTGACTATTTCACCGATCTCCTGTGAGGACTCGCCAAGCTTCTTGATCCTCTTTGAAATCTCGGCGACCGATCCCCTGATCCTGTTCATGGCGTCGACAGCCTCTTCTACAGTCTTGCCACCGGTTTCAGCGATTTTTGCTGAGGTTTCTGCAGCTTGTGCGGCTGATTCGGCAGATTGGGATACCTGGTTGATCGAGATGGCCATTTCGTCAACGGCAGCCGAGGTGTCGGTGATGATTGCCTGCTGGTCTTTTGCGTCTTTTGACATCAACTCTGAGGTTTTGATGACCTCTTCTGAGGTTGAGGAGATGTTCAAGCTAACCTTTGCAACGTCGGCAATGATTTTTCTGATCTGGTCGCCCATGTAGTTTACCGAGTCAGCCACAGCGCCAAGAACGTCGGCTGTGACTTCAGCCGTCTTGGTCATGTCACCGGTTGACATTTCAGATACGGTTGAGAGAAGGTTGGCAATCTGTCTGTCTTGCTGCTCCTTGGCCTCTTCCGTTTGAATCTTGTCGGAAAGCTGTTCAGCCAGGTAGTTGACCGAGTCGGAGAGAGCGCCTATTTCGTCAGGTGGAACCGATGCTCGAACTGCAAGGTCGCCGGCAGCCATTTTTGAGAGTGTTTCGATGAGGTCGCCGATTTCACGGTCTTTGAGGTTTCGCTCTTCCTCCGTGACGATGTAACTTCGTATGTCGGCAAGCATCTGGTTGAAGGTGTTGGCCAGGTCACCGATTTCGTCCTGGGTTGTCACAGGCACCTTGATGCTGTAGTTGCCAAGTGAAACCTCGACCAGTGAACCTCTGAGGATCAGGATTGGGTGGACGATTGAACGGGCGATCATGATGAGAAGAAGAGTGGTCAGAATCATCATTATAAGCATGATGATGAGAAGAATGTTGCTGATGGCATAAACAGGTTGCATGAACTGGCTTCTTGACTGGCGGGTGAATATGAAGCCGAGGTCGCCAATGTCGAGGTGTTTGCCAAGAATCTCGACTGAATAAGCTCTTGAAATGCCCTGTGATGAAACACCGAATTCAAACGAATTGTTCCTTAAGTCACTTTCAAGCTTGGCAGCGTCTTTATCGTATGTTTCACTCTTTGGGTCAAGCTTTGAGAGTGCCGTCTCATAGTCCTTGATGTACTGTCTGTAACGATCAAGCTGTCCGACAAGTGTTGATGGCTCTGTTTTATACTCCTTGCCTGTGGCCTTGACGTACACTTTTCCATCTTTTTCAGACCAGTCGCCTTTGTCAACGTGAAACTTGATTTCTCTGAGACCGGTTTTTGCATTCGATCCAATGTTTGTTCCAACACGCTCCATTTCCATGATTCCCACAAGCGTGAAATCTTTTGAACACCACGAGATGGATTTGTCTGAACCTGAAGCTTGCGCTCTGGCGTTTGCTTCGATGGCGGTTGAAAATGGCGTTGTTACAGGGTAACGGACTGAGATCCATCCATAAACCGTTGTCTCACCCGATCTTCTGATGGGACAGGTCATGTAGATGTCGAAGTCGTCAGCTGAGTCATCGTATTCGGGGCCACGGATAGTACAAAGTGATCCGTTTTCCTTGTAGTTTTTCACAGCCTCCTGGAACCATTCGTCCGTGGCGTTGTTTGGGTCAGAAAGCTGGTTGGTTGCACAAAAGGTCATTCCGTCAACATCCATGACCATGACTTCTTTCATGCCCTGGATTTTGACAAGCTGATCAAGCCATGAACGCGTCAGGTAGAAGTTGTTTGAGGTGGCAATGGATTTGTACATTTCGAGATTAATCGATTTTTTGTACTCCTGCTCTTTTTTAGTCCTGTCCCACTTTGCCATTTCGACGATGGCGTTCACGGCGACGTTTTTCTCGGATTGTACAGTCAGGTCATTGCTCTGGCTTTTGATGATGTGGCCTACAGATTCGGCAGTAGATGTTGTAAGATCGACCAGTCCAGACTTAACCTGATCTGTAATCGCTTGCGTAACGATGGTTGAGACAATGGCCCAGGTGACGCCAAGACTGAGAATAACGACCAAAAGAATGGGCACGAGAAGTTTTGCCTGCAATCTCCATTTTGAAGGGCTGAAGAGTTTAGAAAACCAGCTGGTTTTTCCGGTTGAGTTGATCGCCATTTAATCCTCCTGTTAGACCAATGATTCCATCACGGAACCTATGTCAAGAAGTCTGACCAAACCTGTCTGTGTCTGGGTGACCGACTGGAGATGCGGCAACTTAACATCCCCAAGCTCTGACGCCTCGATGAACGAATCAGGCGTGACAATTTCTCTTACAAAATCAACTAGAAGACCGCACATGGCCTCGTTATATGAAATTACTATGATCTTTCCTGAGTAAGACGACGAGTCAGAGGTGATGATGTAGGCCAAATCAACAAGTGGAAGGACATCGCCCCTGAAATTCATGACACCGATGATATTTTTGCCAGACGAAGGCACATGTGTCACCGAAACAGGGTTTATGACCTCAATAACTTTGAGTGCATCGATGCCATACTCCTGTCCGGCGAGCATAAACGTGAGAAATTGTTTTGTTCCCATTACTTGATGAACTTTTTGATTGCGTTTTTTAGCGCGTCTTCAGAGTAGGGCTTTGGAAGATATTCATTGGCTCCCTGCTTGAGTCCGTAGAACTTGTCGGTGTCCTGGTTTTTCGAGGTGACCATGATTACCGGTGTGTTTGCAACCGATGGATCTTCACGCAGTTCCCTGCATACCTGGAAACCATTCTTTTTAGGGATCACGATGTCAAGAAGGATGAGGTCAGGCCTCTCGGATTTTGCCTTTTGCAGCGCTTCTTCGCCATCAGATGCAGTGATTGCGGTGTGGCCAAGTGACTTGACCACATCAGCCATTCTCGTCTGATCAACAACAACATCATCAACAACCAAAATTTTTGCCATTTTCATGACCTCCTAAGGTATTTGTCGCAGGCCTCAAGAAGCTCTGCCTGTGAGAATGGTTTTGTCAGATACAAATCAGCGTTTGCCAGTCGCCCCTTGATTTTATCCAGAACGCTGGTTTTTGCTGTGAGCATAATGATGGGGATGTGCCTAAATCTTGGGTTTGCTTTTAGAAGTTTGCAAACCTGGTAGCCGTTGTAGACAGGCAACATGACGTCAAGAATGATAAGTTCCGGCTCAAGTTCCTTGGTCATCTTCAAAGCTGTAAGCCCATCTTTCGCGTGAAACGTCTCCCAGCCTGTCTCTTTTATTGCAAGATCGATCACCCTCAAAATAGTTGGGGAATCATCAACTACCAGTATCTTACTCATTTCTCACTCCTAAAAATGATGGTCTTTTGGCGTTTGGGTATTGATTGTACTTCTCATTGAGCGCCATGTCGACCCTCCGGACAACCTCCTGAACTGTTTGCAATCCAGCGTCCCAGACTGAATTTGTCACAAGGCTGGAGAAAAGAATGTTCAAGGGTTTGAGGATTCCAGCACCAATCATGCTTGAGTGATGGGAGTCCTTGATGAGCATGAGCGAGGATGCGGCTTCATCTACGTCAATAAAACCGTTTGTTATGCCGATGCAGTCGGTTTCGGAATAGACATCGGACAGGAGTTTCAAATCATGTGAAAGTTGGTTGGCCAGAGATTGCCGCCATCGAGGTTTCAACTCGCACATAAGTTTGATGAGCAGGTTGATTCTTTCGCCCATCGCCTTGATGTTTTGTGGATAGTTGATGGTTGTTAGATATTCGATTTTGCTGATGAAGCCAAAAGTCATCGCTTTGAAGAGCATCTCAACCAGTCCAAGCGGTGACTGTCTGTGAACCAGAATGACTTCGCGAAGGGTTGATCCGCCCCTAAGTGACAGCAAAAGCATCAGATCGTCCCTGGAAAGCGTGTATTTTGAGATTTTGTCGGAAGAGGCTTTGATGAAATAATCGTCCAGACAGGTTTTGTGTTCTTTGAGCAAAGCCTCGACTGTCGCCCAGGCGTTGATGACAAGCATGAGCGACCTTTCCGATATCCAATCGGTTCCGCCGTCTTCATCATCATTGCTGATCCGAGCTTCAGCGTGAGTCCAGAAAAACGCTTGTATAATTGATGAGACAGACATCTCCGGGGCATCGAGCGCTGTATCTTTTGGAAGTAGTCTGAACTTGTACTGTTTGATTTCGAGAGGCATGCCCACATCAGGCACTCCAATAATTGAAATTCTCGGAGTTTCAATAAATTTGCCGGATATTTCCAGGACTGCATCAAGCAGACCAGTTTTGTTGGAAAAATCCTTGGCAATAAGCCTCATCCAAGCGCCCTGCCAATGCTTTCAACGTCAAGGATGTTGTAATCGTCAACATTACTGATGTAAAATCCTCTGGATTTGATGTGTTCAGGATTTATTGACAATTCTTCGATTCCCTGAACCTGATCTGCAAGAAGCGCAATATCAGTCTTGGCCGTTTTTATGACAACAATTTCCGAGGAAGGCTTGAACGAATTGTTAAGCGCCAGAACTCCAAGGATTGAGCTTCTGAGTCTGGTGATGCCTACAAAACCATCAATTGATCCAGGAAGAGTACGCTCAACCCCGCCTTTGGCAATTTCCACCACAGAGCTGATAGGGATACAAATCTTGTCCTGGCCGATCTGTGCAATAAGAAATTTGTTGTTTTCTGAATAATTCATTTGATAACTATTCTATATTTTTACAATTGAGTTGTCAAATCCGGTTACAATAATTTAACCTAACCAATAAATATTGGTTCTGCAAATAATATAATAATACGTTAATATAAAATCATCTCAAGAGATTTTCTCAGTAAATCATCTTTTGAAAAAAGATAAATATATAGATTAACGTAGATATTATCGGATTTGAGATGGGTGTATAGATGTTATTGATATTGCGTCTAAGTTTGGTGGTTTAGCGTGTTAGTAAAATAATGATTAAAATGATAACATTTTTTTCGAGAAATCAGGATGTATTCCTAATCTGGTCAAACAAAAATCGTATTTTACAGGATCATTTAAGCTAACTAGTTTAAAATTGCCGGTGATTTCAAGAGCAGATTTCATGTCTGCCTGATTTCTGTTGCAAAACCCAATCTGTTTTGCAATTGAGAACATGTGCGTGTCCAGTGGAACAAGGAGGTCTGAAGGGGAAACGTCGTCCCAACCACCTGGATCGACCTCGTCAGACCTGACCATCCAGCGCAAGTACAGCCACAAACGCTTGCAGGCGCTGTTTTTGTCCGGTGTTGGAACCATCGAGTTGTTGGGCAACTCACAGCTGCATTTGAGAATTTCAGTCAGCTCCGACATTGCTCTGACAATACCGTTCTTTTTGTAGGCTTTGGTGAAAAAGGAATTGATCGAGTGGTGTTCTTTCAATGTAATCCTTATTCCTTCAAGGATTTGTGCAAGCTCGGTGTCGGTTGTGAACCTGTGCTTGAATCCGGAATAAGTAGATAAAAAGCTGTCCAGATTGCCCTTTTCGATGAACAATCTTGGTGATTTGCCCATCGGATCAAGGACAGCCTTGACGCTTTTAAGAATCTGGTTAACCCGGCCGTATGCCAGCGAAGAGGCAATAAAACCTACAATCTCGCGGTCAAGCGGGTTTTGATAGTGATACAGAAATTCCAGAGGATCCGGATGCACATACTCGCGCTTGTTCAGGCGTGCGTACAGATCCTCCAGAAATTTCCCAAGCTCTGTCAGCTTAATGGTGAGAAATCGTCTTTCTTGGCTCCGCAGATTGGGCATGCCCATGAGTCTGGAATCTTTTCAAACGGTGTTCCAGGCGCAATTCCTGAATCTGGATCGCCCTTGGCCGGATCGTAAACATAACCGCAGATGTTGCACTGATACTTCATTAGTGGATTCCTTTCCATTTTGGTTTCTAAATTGTCTTCAATGTAGGTTGGTGCTGTTTTTGGCGCCTTGCCTTTGTTTTCATGGTACATCGCATAAGTGAGCGGTTTTTTTGTGCTCAGTTTTTCCGATGTGATGGCCTTGCCGCTGAAGATTGTGTGG
>CAYYJO010000029.1:0-23948 GCA_964472265.1 uncultured Caldisericales bacterium
CTTCCGACTTTGACTGGATCGATAGCAGCACAATTGTGGCCAAGATCGGAGCGGTTGAATACGGAAGAAAAATTGAACTGGTGGCCATTTTAAAAGTCAAAATCTAATATGACCGATTTGTTTACTTCACTTTAAAGACAGATTGCTAATATCATCGAAAAGCATTTGGAATGAAGTTTTGAAATATTTCATAATAACATTTAACTTAGCAGGAACCGATGGCAGGGAGATGTTTTTTGAGGTTTTAAAATCCCTGAATCATTCGATCACGATTCTCCCAAACGTATGGATCACGAGCGGGAGCGGGATATGCAAAGATGCAAAATCCATCTTTAATCTATTGGCAAGGTATGTCATGCAAGGCGATGTGATCTTCGTTTCCCAGCTTGCCTCGAATGTGTCGATGGAAACGTTTCACGGCAATATCAGCAGAAAGAGTTTGATCGACCTGATCAGCGCTTAAGCCTGGATGTGCTTTCCATCCCTCTCGAGAAGCTGTGAAATCATCATCCAAAGTGAACCAGGATGGTTGGTATCGGACATTAGGTCGTGAGGAATAAGGAATCTCTGATTTGCAACAGGAAGAACCGGCGGAATCGCTCCTACCGGTATCCTTTCAAGCAAAACAATCGGTTTGCTTCCAGGATTCGTTATGTCCAATCTCAAATCGATAATGTTGGGGTAACCGCCTGTCGGCTGGATTCCTGCCCAATACCCAATCCGGCCGTTGATCTCTCGCTTCATGATCGGGCCATAAACCTCAACACGTTCGGTTTTGCCAAGGGTCATTACAACCATCGTCTTGAGAAAAACGCTTGCCACAAAAGCACAGGCAAGGATTGCAGTCAAAACTATGAATACCAGAAAAGTTGAGAATGAAAATGAAAAGAAAGCCGAAACAGCACACAGCGCAAAGAAAAGCATGAGCGAACCGGTAAGAATCGATAGTCTGAGATCGACAAAAGAGCCTGTTATCCTTTTTTCATCCATGTTTGTAATTTTAACCCTTTGGAAGTTTTTTTAAAGTGTTGAAACGATTGCACATGTTTGCTATAAATTCGCCATGATCAGGATAATGTTCCTCTCAAGGGAAGGCACAATCAGGGAAGCGGAAACCATGGAAATTTCAAAGCTGCTTCAAGATGAAAAAGGGTTGCTGTGGGTCGATTTCGAGGGTGAACCGGACGGCACGCCGACAGAAATCCTTGCTGAACAATTCAGCTTCCACCCGTTGTCAATTGAAGACGCACTGGCACAGTGTCACCTACCAAAACTCGACGACTGGACGGCTTATCTGTACATCGTCTTGCACACACTTGAATTTGGCGCTGACAGCAATGAGGTGATCAACAAGGAGCTTGACATTTTCCTTGGCAGAAATTACCTGGTGACCATTCACGAGCAGGAGATGAAGGCTTTGGACAAAGTCAGAATCAACTCCTTCCGTGATCCAAAAATGCTCAAGAAAGGCTCCGATTACCTGCTTTATCTAATCTGCGACCTCGTGATAGGAGAGTTTCTTGATGTGGTCGAGGCTTTGGATGAACAGGTCGAAGACCTTGAAAAACTCATCATCGACAACCCATCAAAGGAGGTTCTGCCAAAAATCTTCAACTACAAACGTACTTTGCTTGGACTCAGGCGATACATCACCCACCAGCGCGAGGTTTTTGACAAACTCTCAAGGGAACCGCATAGTCAGATCGATGAACGGGACAGAATGTATTTCCGTGACCTGTACGACCACCTCGTGAGGCTCTACGACATCACCGAGAGCATGAGAGACATCGTTTCAGGCGCACTCGACATCTACCTTTCAGTGGTCAACAACCGCATGAACGACATCATGAAGACACTGACCACCATCGCCACAATCTTTATGCCAATCTCGTTTTTAACAGGATTTTTCGGTATGAACTTTTTTGCCCCATCGGGGAGACTGGACTTTTGGACTGATATAATCGGCTTCGGTATTGCGTTCCTAATCATTGTGGCAACACCGATTGGTATGATCTATTGGATGAAAAAACGAGGATGGATGTAGATCAGGGAGCAACCGAAGCCTGTGATCAAAAAAAGGTTAGGCCAAAGCCTTTAGAACCTCGTTTATATCTGGCAATTCCGGAAGAGGATATATCTTGAGCCATTTAACGAAACCCTTTTCGTCAACGATGATGTTTGCTCTCTCTGTAAAACCATCGCCGTCCCTAAAGATTCCAAGCTCTTTTGCGTATCCGCCGTGTGGCCAGAAATCTGAAACGAGACTGGTTTTTTCAATATCAAGACTCTTTGCCCACACCTTTTTGCTCGGAACCGTGTCAATCGAAAATCCAAGGGCTACTGCGTTGAGGCTTGAAAACTTGTCAATATTTGCTTCTAGGGATTGCATCTGTTGGGCGCAAACTCCTGTCCAAGCAAGCGGGTGAAACGAGAGAAGAACCTTTTTGCCGAGAAAATCCGAGAGCTTCAGCTCTTTGCCATTCTGATCCCTGAGATTGAAATCTGGTGCTTTTGAACCAACTGTAATCATTGCTCCTCCTTTATTGATAACAATTATCAAATATTATAAAAATGAATAAATTTTGTTCAAGGTGCAAATTTTGAACTCTGCATGAGCAAGCCAATGAGGTCAACAGGGCAAATTCTGCCAGCCTGATTCCTGAAATTGGAAGGCACAACCGAGAGGAAATGATCTGAAATCCTCTCCGGGTCGCAAATATTTCTTTCCTCAGTGATCCCTAGATCGGCTGGCATCACTTTTCTGGCAACAAGCCTATTTCTTAGATCGCACAAAACCTCGTCACATAGGTTTATCGACTCTGACAAGTCGGCTGAATTCAAGCACCATGACAATCTTTCGGCAATCCCACCAAAATCTGTTATGTTTCTTAGGACTTTAAGCAAAAGATGAGTCGGTGGTGCGTATTTTCTTGCCGTCAGGAACGCCAGCCTGCAAGCCCACTCAATCCGCTTGTAGACAGAAAGCCTTGCCATTCCCGTGCCATCCTCTTTTACCATCCGAGTCATAGTTTCATTTGGAATTATGTTCTTCCAGGCCCAATGCAAACGCCAGCACCAGACTTCCTGAGGCATGTGATCCCACTGCCCCTGCGCTCTGGCAAGCTCCATTTCAGGATCCCAAAAGATCAATCCAGCTAATAGGCAATGAAACTGAGCCTCAGAAACCTTCGCGTAACCGATTGGTTCGGTTGGTCGCCTTCTAAGCCCTATGAACTGGTCAAGAAAATCTTGCCACTGAAATACTCTTATGGTTTTTGGTGATTCGTCTCCTTCAATCTTTACAACCCTCAAGCCTTCAAAAATGTCTGGCAGACCAATGCTGAGTAATTCATCGATCCTTGAAGTCAGATCGTCATTCTGCTCAAAAAGCAAAATCTGGAAAGTCGGTACGGTGTCCCTGGCTTCGATCTCGTTGATGAGTTCCAGGTAGCCGTTTTCCGGTACAAAGAAGCCGCATGCAAGTCTGGACATGATTCCTGGCATCGAACGTTCAATGAGCGGTTTTGCCTCAAGATCAAAAAATCCCTTCGCTATCCGTGTTGCGTACACTCCAGCCTCCTTTCACTATTTGACAACCTGCCTCCAGTTTATGTTACAGCTAATAACCTTTTAATGCAAAACAAACAAATGCAACTAGAATCGTAAGCATGGTAAAAATATACATCGTCAGGCACGGACTGAGCAAAGGAAACGCTGAAAAAGTCATCTGCGGTCATTATGACACGCCGCTAACGGAAGCAGGCAGGAAACAGGCAGAGCTGGTCGGAAAATATTTTGAAAACAAAAAAATAGATACCATCTACTCCTCTGACCTTTCCAGGGCGTTTGAAACAGCAACAATAATTTCAAGACACATCGCCCTTGAGCCGAAAACCGATCCTCTGCTCAGGGAGAGGGCCTGTGGCATTTTTGACGGCCACCCGGTCAAGGAAGTGCTTGAACACCCACTTTGGAACGGCTTCATCTCCAAACCGAACGAAAATGTTGAAGGTGGAGAGACAATCGCTCAGGTTTACGCCAGATCAAAGGCCTTCCTTGAGAAGCTTGCCAAAACCGAAGATGGAAAAACAGTAATCCTCGTCACCCACGGTGGCTGGCTCTGGGTTACGGTGCCTGTCGTACTTGGCATCGACATAAACAACTATTTTGGCTTCATAGGCATGGACAACTGCTCAATATCAACTGTTGTCTTCGATCAGGGTTCTTTTGTGCTGGAAAATCTAAACCAGACAAGCCATCTGGGATTGGACATGCCTGAATCGCTATCCTGGAGGTTCTAGCACTTTACTGGCATTTGAACCGCTTTTGCCCTAAAATGGTTTTTGTAAACAGGAGGCGCTATGAAAAAAGTCGTCAGCCTTGTGCTGTGTTTGCTAATGTTTGTTCCTCAGCTTCGATCTTTGAAGGCTGAACAGGAATATGCCGCATATTCTTCCATCGGCTATGGTCCACTTGAAGGCGAAATGATAAGCCCTTGTTCAATTGGTTCCGACGAAGCTGGCAGAATTTGTGTCATTGACAAGGCCTCAAGAAAAGGTCTCATATATTCCGAAACCGGCTCATACTTCAAAACAATAGTTGTCCCTGAAGTCGTCGACATGGAAAAGCTATGTCCAAACATCTCGGTTAACACTGGAATGGTTGCCTATCCGGCAGGAAGAAACGTCACCGTTGCATCAAGCGACGGGGAAGTGGCCTTCACCTGTGGACTCGGATCGCTTGGAATGATCTCCGTGCCGCTCAAGTGCAAACTGATGGATAACCTGACGGTATTTGTACTGGATGCAAAAACCGGCCTGCTTGAATACGACAGGGAAAGCAACTTCAAAGGTCAGAGAGTTTATTCTGGATCGATTCCATCAGCTCCAAACATCATTTCCTTCGATGTCAACAAGAACGGTGAAATTGTGCTTCTCTCAATCACAATGGAAGCGCCGAAGGAAGGCGATGAAAACCCAAACAGAAATGCATTGGTGCAGTTCTCGATCCTCGACAGCAATTTTAAGTTTAAGTCAACTTTCAAACTTGAAACTTCTGACGCCTATAACCCCCAATACGGCGAGGTTTCATTCATTGGCAACGATAAAATTGCCTTCATGTCAACTGACATAACCGGGTTCATCGAATTTGACATGGCTGGAAACATCACCTCGGAAGCCTACAAGGGAATGTTGGGTGGTTACAAATCTTTTGTAGCCTCAAAGTCAGCTTATTTCACTTTCACAAGTGATGAGTTTGTAAAGCTGGACAAGGATGGCAAGGATATGTCCACTCTTGGGAAATTCTCAAACGACCCGATGAAGTTCGGACATATTGCCCAGATTTGCAGAAATGACGACGGTTTTGCGGTTCTTGACAACAAGAGGAATGATGTTCAGCTGTTCACAGGCAAAGGTTTCTCAGGCCTCAAAACACTCGGCTCAACCTCAGGAATCGTTCTGTTTTCAAATCATACCGGCAGCACCTGCATTTATGCAAACGGCACAAAAACAGTGAGAACTCTTGGCGTCAATGGCACTGAAACCTCGACCTTCTCATTTGAGCCACAAATGGAGTCCTTAAACAGAATTGTACCCGGCATTAACGAAGAATTTCTCGGACTCTCAAAAGAATTTGGCTGCATCTACAGAGTCAGCAAAGATGGCTTCTACATCCTCAAGTTTGGTTCGTTTGGATCCGATGCAGGCCAGTTCACAGAACCTGTCGATATGCTCGTGACAATGGACAAATCAATTCATGTCCTCGACTCTGATGGAATGATCAAGGTTTTTGACCAGAATGGAAAATACATCCGTGCATACGGAATGCCTGATGGCCAGAAAAAGATGTCAAATCCAGAATCATTCGCTCTTCTTCCATCTGGCGACATCATGGTCTCAGATACAGGAAATGACAGGATTGTTGTCTTTGCCAGTGACGGCTCGTTCAAATACTCTATGGGTCAAACAACTCCTGCTGGCTTGAAGAAAAATATCGGCGATTACGCAAAAGATATAGGCACCTTCTCGCACCCAGGCCAGATTGTTGTAAACGGTCAAAACATCTATGTCGCTGACACCGGTAACATGAGAATTCAGGTTCTCAGAAAAGAGAAGGTCATTCCAAAGATTGCCGTTGACAGGCAGACCATTGACTTTGGCAAAGTCACAACCGGAATGGTTTCAGAAAAGCTTGTGATCAAAAACGCTGGAAATGGGATACTTGAAGGGTCAGTTGTATGTGATAGCCCATGGGTTGAACTGTCGAAGCGAACAATTGCCGGAAATGAAGTGGTTATAGAAATAAGATGCCTTGCAGACAAAGTTCCTTACTGGAATGAAAAGCCTGCAGAAATCTCCATCAACACAAATGGCGGTTTCATCAAGATCACCATCAGCGCCACAAAGGTCGGCAAGAAAGTCAAACTTCAGGTCAACTCAACCAAGGCCTACATTAACGACACCGAAACAACCATGACCGTTCCGCCATCGCTGGTGGGCGGCAACACAATGGTTCCTCTCCGATTTATTGGCGAGGCTCTTGAGGCAGGAGTTGACTGGAACGCTGAAGAAAAGAAGGTTACTTACACGCTTGGCTCAAAACAGGTCATCGTCTGGATCGGCAAAAAAGAGGCCATTGTCGATGGCAACCCAATGATCATGACGGCAGCACCGGTAATAGTTTCGGGCAAAACCCTTGTTCCTCTCAGATTTATTGGTGAGGCTCTCGGAGCGTCTGTCGAGTGGATCGCTGAGTCAAAAACCATTTTCATCTACTATCCACCTAAGTAGAGATTTACCCCCATAAAAATCAGCCCCGGCCAAGTTCGCCGGGGCTTTTGTTTTTATTTTACCGTCATTAACAGAAGTGATATTTTTGTTTCATCTATACTGTAATTCTTAACTGCATGGCACTTGTGGAGGAACACCAGTTGCTCAATATTAAAGTGTTGAAAGGAGTTTATTAGTGAAAAAAATACTTCTTGCGGCGCTGGCACTGACCTTCGTTACAGCCCAGGTTGCCCTTCCGTCAGCGTCAAATGTCAATGCAAAACTGTCTTCAGTCAGAGTCACCTATTTCAAGCCACCGCAGGTCGGTGTTGCCTCAACATATAAAATTGAGATTGACATCAACCAAACCGTTGAGATTCATGGCTGGATCACCATCATCTTCCCCGATGACTGGACAATGCCTGACACAGCCAAGCCTGGCTCCGGTCTCTCGGATGCCGAATCAAATGAGCTTGAAAGAATCTTAAACTCGATTTATCTTGCAACATCCCCCTGCACAAAATGTCAGGGACTCCCGGTCATAAAAACAAACAAGCGCACAAACCCGGATTACAAAAGGAAGTATGGTCTTGACTCGGAAAATTCCATCACTTTCTGGTCTCACATAAAACTTGAACCAAACGGCCCGTATGATCCAATTCCAATCACAGTTGCAGCACGCGCTGGCTTCAAGAACTCAAACACACCAGGCAAATACAGGCTCGGAATCAGGACACACTCGGAGCAGGACACGGTCTACAGCAACGAGATCACAGTCGTAAAATCATCGGTTGAACCGGCAACGGTAACGCTTACAAATCCGGCTATCGGTGAACAGTCCGGCTACAACATCCGTTTCCATGTTGGCGAGGGCGGATCACTGGACAGATCGACATCAAGAATCTCGATGGTTTTCCCAAAAGGCACAACCCTTCCCGAAAAAATCGAAACTAATCTGATGAAAATCAACGGCAGACCGCTTGCCGTTGAACCGTCAATCCACATCCCTTCATCGTCCTTCTCGTTCATCACCCCGATAGACATTGAAAACCTCGGAGAAATCAACATCGACATCTCTGAAAAAGCAGGAATAAGAAACACAACTGTAAAAGGTGACCATATAATCCAGATCAGGACAGACTTTGAACCTGATCCTATCGACTCAAAGCCTTTTGCCATAATCCGCGCAGGCCAGAAACCGCAGGTTATCCCACCGTATGCTGGACAGATTGCCGCCTACAAATTCAGTGTCGATTTCCCAAAATCCCTCAACGAAAACGACATGATCGAAATCACTTTCCCCAAGGAAACAAGCATTCCAACCTACATCAAACAAGATACAGTAATCATCAACGACATCCCCTGCAAACAAAAACCAGGCGTTGTTGCCGAGGAAAGAAAGGTGAGAATTTATTCACCGACAGTGATCAAACCAGGCTCAATCATGATTGAATTCACCAAGGATGCAAAGATCAAAAACCCTGAAACCCCTGGTGAATACGTCATTAAATTCTCGGGTCAGGTTGTGGATGGCACTTTCCCAACTGATCCATACTCGATTCTAATCAAGAAAATGTCGATTGACTCAGTGAAAGTAACCCCAATGAATGCTTCTCAGGTAGCTGAGTGGGAACTCGTCGGGTCACTCGCCTATGTCGGTCCACTTGAAATCGGCGATAACATGGTTCTCACATTCCCTGAAGGAACCGTCATTCCTGCATCATTAGATGGCTGTGTCACAATCGGCGGCGTTCCAACAACTGCAACCGGCTCCGGAAATACATTGACACTTACCATGCCACAAAAAATTGACAATGGTGGCGAATTCAAGATTCTCATAACCAGAGAGTGCGGAATAAAAAACCCACCGGATTCAAGTGACAAACACATCATCAAGATTTCATCATCCAAAGACCCAACAGGGGGAGAATCTGAAGCATTCTTCATTGCGCCGCCTCTTCCGGTCTCAACCCTTAAAATCCTGAAATCAAATGGCACGGACGCAAACGGTAACACCATTTGGATTGAAGCCAAGCCAGACGGAAAAGACGGGTGGTTCAAAATACCACCGGCAATTGACTTTAGCGTTAATTCACCAACAGCGACAATCAGAATGTGGTGGAACAACGAAACTGAAAAATCAATCGACTGGGAAATTGGAAAACCGCTTGCAATCGCCGACCAGCAGAGGCTGGACATGCTTCACTGGCAAGCCCTTGATGCATACGGGGACGAAGAGGTCAGGTCGTTCGAATTCAAGGTCGACACCAACTCTCCGACACTGTCGCTGAAAGAACCAGGATCAAAGAAAGTTATCATCAGGCAGAACAAGCTGACCATCATCGGCCTTGCCGACCCATCAGAGCTGCTCAAATACGGAGACAAGGACACCTCGCCCTACGTCGTTCCCGATGTCTACATAAATGATGAAAAGGTGGACGTTGTCCAGCCGGTCGTCAAGGAAATGAAGCCTGAAGGCGCAATACTCAACGAGGATGCCGGCATATTCAAAAAAGAAATCACACTCGACAAAGAAGGAACCTACACCTACAAAATCATTGCCGAAGACCAGGCTGGCTGGAAGTCGACAACCCTCGAATTTGAGGTTACTTATGACAAAACGCCACCGGAAGTCAAGATGATCTATCCGGTTTATGGCGACTATTTTGATGTTGGCAAAGAGATTGAAGTCAAGTTCGAATCGGAAATCTCGGCCACTCTGTTTGCAAACAATTCGATTGCAAACCTTGTTGAGCAGCTGGACGAGAGAAGGGCCATCTTCTCGTCGTTTGTCAAGATTGCAAAAAAGGGTGAAAACACAATCGAAATCAAGGCTTCCGATGAGGCTGGCAACGAACAGACCTACACATTCACAATCTACGGTTCACCAACGGTCATCAACCTCTGGCTTGGCCAGAAAACAATGATGACCAATGGCGTAAGGTCAGTGCTTGCAACTGCACCGATATCAGGTGATCCTCTGCCAAAAGATCTTCAGGGGAATACCTTCATGCCCATCAAAGATGTTGCAACAGTTTTATTCTGCGAAGTTGGTTGGATTGCAGAGACAAAAACTATACCCATAAAACAATCACTGCCTGGTGGAAAAACTAAAACTGTTGAACTGCAGATTAAGAATAAAAAAGCGAAGATCGATGGGAAAGAGGTGCCTTTGGATCCAAAAGGGAAACTTTATCCTGTAATTGTTGGAAGCAAAACTCTGCTTCCACTAAAATTTGTTGCTGACAGTCTTGGGGCGAAGGTAGATTACGATCAAGTTCAAAGAATGATCACAATCACCTACCCTGATCCAACCAAGAAATAACTCGATGTCACCAATAAAAAACGGGGCTTTATTAAGCCCCGTTTTTGTTATGTGTTGTGGATATTATCAGAAAAGGATCACGACAGCACCGGCGATATCGTCGGTATGAGAGATTGAAACCTGACCAGATACTGGTTTTCCAAGAAACTCCAAAAACGGCTCTCCGTTTGGCTTGTGGAGCAATTGGACGTCTTTCCACCTGTGAGTATCCAGACCAGTGCCAAGTGCCTTGAGATAGGCTTCCTTTGCGCAAAAACAGGCAGCCAGGTGAGGAGCCTCATCCGAAAATTGTTTCGAATAAGCCAGCTCATTTTCAGTAAACAATCGATTAAGTATGCGTGGGTTTCTTGTGACTATTTGTCTGATTCTGCCTATGCTTGCAAGGTCAAAACCCAATCTTGTGGACAATTTACCGGCACTCCTTATAATTGATTTCAAAGGAATTATAGATGCTGTGCCAGATTTGTAAACAGAAAGAAGCGAACGGCCATTACATCCAGGTGCTCGGAGCCTACAAGGTTCTTGAACTGCACGTGTGCGATGACTGTGCCAAAAAAATGCTGGACTCAAGGAGAAACTCGGCCGCATTCGGCGGAAAGCAGATGCCGGACTGGCTTGAGATGATCACCAGCAGCATTGAAAACAAGTCTACAACCGAAACCATCTGCCCAAAGTGCGGAAAAAGATTCAGCCACTTCATCCAGTCAGGATACAAGGGATGCGACGCTTGCTACTCTTCCTTTAAAACCTCGCTTGGGAAGCTGATGGACGATTTCGAACAGGGACATATAACGATGGAATCACTCATCGACGATCTCAACAGGGCAATTCTTGAAGAGCGATACGAGGACGCAGCAAAAATCAGAGACCAGATCATGTCACTGAAAGCCTGGTCGTTACGCGCCCGAGGGGATTCGAACCCCTAACCTGCGGCTCCGGAGGCCGCCACTCTGTCCAGTTGAGCTACGGGCGCACAAAGTTTAGTCAATATAAAACCCAAACAAGCGCAAGTCAACATAAAAACAAAAGCCGGACAAATCTTGTCCGGCTTTTTCACATCATTTTATCTCACCAGTTTGGGGCGCAGGAGAGTTTCAGGTCAAACCTCGAATCATCAGGCACCGAGTAACCGTGGATTATGAGGATGTAAGGGCCTTTCTTCGGTTCCTGAAGCAGTATCCTTTCAAAAGCCGAACCACCGGCCGAGTTCGCGATGTCTTCACCCTTGTCAACCTTGCCGTTCCCGTTTGAGTCCAGGTACAGGAACATGTCCAGATCAAGGTTTGGAGTTTTTGAATCGGTCTGGATCAGCAGATACTTTTCACCATCGGGAATTGTGAAATCCACAAGTCTCCACCTGGCATCTGTAACCGGATCAGGTCCATCCTGATAGATTGGCTGATTTGGAAACTTGTTGGTTGAAACAATCTTTACCGGTATCTCGATTGTTGTTTCGAGGTTTTTGTCTGGATTGAGGGCTGAACACCTGATGAAAATCTTCTTGCCACCAAGACTCATCGGGCCACTTTCGCCGGTCTCAATGGTCATTTTGAACTCACCAAACCATTGTCCATCGGGAATTGGAATATTTCTCCAGACTTTGCCATCCCAGGAAGTCTCAAACTTCACAAGTGGGGTCGAGTGATCGATTTTACCGGTTATTTCAAAGCTTTCGCCACTGTTGACCTCAGTTTTTGAGGCTGATGCATTCAGAGAAAGCCTGTATTCATTGACCGGAACATTGATTTTGACTGTAACCGTTTTCCATGTGTAGAGTGAATCGTTTGAAATTGTCAGTGTTTGATCGGCTCCAAGTCCAAAGTTTTTGCCGGCACCAATCTGATACTTGCCAGAACCGGTTGAAACCGTGACCGGCGTTGCCGGAATCGGTTGCCTGAAGAACAGTGGCCCGTGATGTCCGTAAGTGTCAAAGAGATAGCCTCCAAGCCTGTAACCACGGCTGGTTCTGAAATTCATCGGTCTCTGCTCATCCTTTATCGACTCAAAAAGCACGTTTGTGCCCGAGCTTGGCAGTTCGCTGTAAACCGGGTTCACATGCTCGGATTTGCCCGGAACCTTCAACGTCACTTCGTATTTTCCTAGCTCTTTTACCACAAACCTTGAGAGACCGGTTATTCCGTATGGGGTGACCACATCGATGACATAATACGGTTCATAGCCAAGGTCGAATCTGGTTTTCCCATTAATGTCCGTATAGCCCCAGATTGAAACATTGTTGGAATTGTTCCAGCCAGACCTGATTATTACAAGTCCACCTTCAACCGGTTTGTCCATGGCATCAAGAATCCTGAAGGTGACATCGGCGGTGTCGGTGTAGCCCTTTCCAGATTTTGTGTAGTCTCTATCAGATTCTGGAACGTGAACCGAAGTGGTGGTGGCAAACATATAGTCGTCGCCTCTCCAGCCCACAATGGCTGAGATTGTTTTCGAGTCATGATTTCTGCCTTCATTGGGGGGGATCCACGGAACATCCCATGTCAGACTCTCGGAGCTTGGTTCCAGATGACGCCAGCCATCCGGCATCCAAACCTCGTTCCACTGGTGGTCTTCGCCCTGGTCGATTGCAACATAACACGGCAAAAGCGCTGCCCTGGCCATCGACGCAAACACAATCGAATTCTCTCCGCACGAGCCGTAGTGTTTTTTGTAAATCTGCCACGGGTAGAGGTCATTTGTCAGGTAGCCGAATGTAAAGAGTCTGTCCTTGCCGATACCTTTTAGCCAAAAGACGTTTGCCATTGCCTCTTCATAGGTTTTTGACTTCTTTGCAGCATCAAGCACAGATTCACCGTAAGTTTTGTCGTCTTTGTAGGCTTCCCTCCAGAAAACCGGCCTGCCAAGGTAGAAGTTTTCCTCGTGCTTCCACCAGTCCTCGATTGATATTCCATAATCTTCCTGCGACTTGTCCCACCACGAGCAATTGATGCCAATCGGCAACTCAAACAGAATCCTTGGATGGACAACGTACCAATAGTAATCGTCCCTTGGCAATTCGGCATCTTTTCCGCCAACGTTATAGACAATCGTTGTGTAATCAGATTTTTCAACCAGCTTCAGATAAGGAAGAGTTGGGGCATAATCATAAATTGTTTTGGCATTGCGGGTCACGATGTCAGCCTGACCCATTCTCGCCATGGTTCTCAGGATTTCGGGTGATGTGTTTGCAATAACAAAAGCAATCTCGTCAAACCATTTCGGATTACAGTTTTCGAGCTGAGAAACGTAGGCGTTTATAACTTCCGGATCGTCCTTCCACTGAACCAGCGGTGCATCGTGCATGTAGGAGTTGTAGTAGTCCGATTCAACGTTTTGCGAAAGTGTTGGAATGAACGACCACGACTTCCACTCCTGCCAGATTGAACCGTTGTGCTTGTAGCAAAACAGCCTACCATCTACATTTGATATGAGCAATTCAGGGTTTCCGTCGCCGTCTGCGTCTCCAAACTGGGGCGCTGCATAATCACCAACATCCAACCAGTCGAAAGTGTCTGATTTCTTGAACATTGGGCCAAGATAGGTTGCAATCCTGCCATCCTTGTCGCCAACCAGGAGATCAAGCCTCCCGTCTCCGTCAACATCGCCGAATGCAGGACTGGATGACTTTGAAATGACCGGAATCTTTTCAGTTTCCTTGTCGTCTTTCTTTCGCTCGATCCACTCTTCAATTGTTTTTATCGGTTTTGTGAAATCTGGTCCTGAGAGAACATTGATTTTGCTGCCAGAAACAACGGCCATGTCATCAATTTTGTCGCCATCGACATCACCGACAGCAAACGGGGCATCAGAAGTGGCATTCGTATCCAAAGATTTGCTCCAGCCAGAATCTTCAGTCACTTTGATTTTGTTGGAGGAAGCATCGAGGTAATAGAGCTTTCCATCTGAAATCTGAATTGAAAGCTTGCCGGCAAATTTGATGCCGGTTTTGACTTCGGATTTCTTCCATTCACCTTTTGAAATCGTGTAGCCAAGCAGATCACCATCCAGCGTTCCGAGGACAATCCTGCCCTTGTCAAAAGCCATGTGCACTTCTCCATCAAACGATGGCAATCCTGATTCAGTCTTTGCTGAATAACCGGTCGGGACAGGGTTGGCAACTCCTGTCAGTTTTTTGTCGAACAACCTCAGGTCGCCATTGCCATCGATATAAAACAAGCCCATCGAAGTCATTGCTCCGTATGAGCTTGGTAGTGGCATTACGAAATTGCTCTGGTCAAACTTCATGAAGTCGCCATTATTACCAAAATAGCCAAATCCTTCTGGCGCTCCTTTGAAATCTATGTTACCTGAAATAGATGTTATAGGGTACATCGGTGTTTTGGCCATTGAAGGGTCAATCGAGACATTGCCCTGTTTTGTAGAAACAGCAAAATCTGGCCCAAGGAGGTAGTAATAGCCACCATTTTTCGGACAAACAACCAGATCAGGGTTGCCGTCAGAATCGATGTCAGCAATGGCGATTCTTGCGTTCATGTCTGTCGATGCAGGCAGAATCCCAGAAAGGTTGCCGTAATCTGGCAACGTCAGAATAATAGGCTTCTTGCCTGTCGATGAGATGACAAGCACTTCCTTGCCCTCAAAGGTTGCACAGGTTATGTAGGCATCCTTCCCAATCCTGTCGGGTGCCTTGGCAAGTTTGGCAAATGCAAGCTCGAGGTCACTTATCAGCCACTCAGGGGCAGAACCAACGACAGCCGGAACTTCCGGTTTGACAAGGCCGTCAACCTTCAGGAGTCCATCTTTTACTGCCAGATTCACAGATTGCCCTGGCTCAAGCGTAACGGTTGCAGAAAGGGTGTAATATTTGTCGACAGCAGCCCTCATCGGCGTAAAACCGGTCAGTGCAAGCAGAATTGCAACAACGAGCAGCATTTTTCTCATATCATGCTCCTTTAGGATTAGAAAGTTTATCAATAGAAACAAATGCCAAACAGGTCTGGCAAAGTTTTGAAACTGATTTTACAAGTCTCATCAAAGCCAAGTTAAGCTATGAAAATAGGAGTTGTCAAGGCTTGGCTTATTGGGTTGAAAATCAGCAGCCGTTGTCTTTCAAATGCTCTGGCACGAAAGAGCTGCCGTCTTTTTTGGTCACAAATTTTACCGGTACAGCGATCATCGTTTTCATTATGCATTTGTGAGTGAGGGCCTGGCATCTGATGAACAACTGTTTTTCGCCAGCATTCGCCATATCATTGACTTGCGTTGGAATGGTGATGCTGAACTCCTTCATCCACCGGTCAAACGATGCCGGGTATGTCTTCCATATTTTGTTATCCCACGAATATTCAATTCCATTGATAGGTGTTGTATGGTCAACGGTTCCATGAAGTTCAATGCTGTCTCCTGTTTTAACCTCATCCTTCGATGTTCTGGCTGTAAGCTTGAGGAGGTAATATTCAACAGGAACATCAATCTCAACCCTGACAGTTTCCCATGTGTAAAGGTTTTCATTTGTAATCGTCATGGTTTGCTCAGTGCCAAGCCCAAATTTTTCACCTTCCGAAACTTGGAATTTTTTGTCGTCGATGTTGATTGTCACTGGCTTTGTAGTCGTTTGCTGTTTGATGAAGAGGGGACCGTGGTAGTCAAAATTATCAACCAGGTAGCCTCCTGTTCTCAAGTTTCTGCTGGTGATGAAGTTCAATGGTCTAAGCTCATCTGATATTGATGAAAGCGTGACATTTGTTCCCGTGACCACCGGTTTTTCATGATTTGGGTAGTCGTAGCCAACTTCACCCGGCACATTGAGTGTCAATTCATATTTTTGAAGCTCATTGACCACCAGTCGAGAAAGGCCTGTTATGCCATAGGGAGTAACCACATCGATTATGTAGTAAGGTTCATAGCCAAGGTCGAAATGAGCTTTACCGTCAACATCGGTATATCCCCAAATTGCGATTGTGTCGGTTTTGTTCCAGCCGGTTCTCACCACCACCATGCCGCCTTCAACCGGATTGTTTTTTGAGTCCAGAATTGTGAAGTTTACGTCGGCAGTATCTGTGTAGCCCTTCTGATTTTTTGTGTAGTCCGGTTTGCTGTTGTGGACTGTTGTCGTCGTGGCAAAGATGGAGTCGTCACCTTTCCAGGCGAACACCGCTGACACCATTTTTGCCTTGTGATCTACATCCTCGGTGGATTTCCACGGCTGATCCCATGTCAATTCATGTGAGCTTGGTTCAAGATGCCTCCATCCATCCGGCATCCACACTTCATTCCATTGATGATCCTCGCCCTGATCAATAACGGCATAGCAAGGCAGAAGGGCTGTTCTGGACATGGCTGTAAATAAAATTGAGTTTTCACCGCACGAGCCATAATGCTTTTTGTAAATCTGCCATGGGTAGAGATCGTTTGTCAGATATCCAAAATTGAAAAGATTGTTTGACCCGAGGCTTTTTAGGGAAAAGACATTGGCCATTGCCTCTTCGTATGTTCTTGATCTTTTTGCGGCGTCGATTACTGATTCGCCATAAGTTTTGTCGTTTTTGAAAGCTTCTCTCCAGAAAGTCGGCTTTCCTTTGAAGAAATTTTCTTCGTGCATAAGCCATTTGTCCTGAGACAATCCATATTCGGCAGGCTCCCTGTCCCACCACGTGCAATTGATGCCAATTGGCAGCTCGAATGAAATTCTTGGATGAACGATGTACCAATAGTAATCGTCTCTTGGCAATTCAACTTCTTTGCCCGATATTTTGTAGGAAATCGTCGTGTAATGATCTTTCTCGACGAGTTTCAGATATGGCAGGGTCGGAGCGTATTCATAAATTGTTCTGGCATTTCTTTCAAGAATGTCTGCCTGACCCATTCTTGACATCGTTCGCAAGATTTCTGGAGCCGTATTTGCAATTACAAACGAGATTTCATCAAATAATCTTGGTTCGCAGTTTTCTAGCAATGATGAATATTGTCTTACGGTCTCGGGATCATATTTCCACTGTACATAAGGCGCATCCGACATATAGGAATCGTAATAATCCGATATTTTCTTATAATTCTGGCTTGGAAGAAAATTCCATGAATTCCATTCATTCCACTGGGAATCAGTTCGTTTGTAGCAGAACATAACGCTGTCGCTGTTGGACACCAGCAGTTCATTTTTGCCATCTCCATCAACATCGCCAAACTGAGGGATCGCATAGTTTCCTACATCAATCCAATCAAGTTCTTCAGATTTCTTGAAGTCTGGCCCAAGGAATGTACACACTCTCCCATCCACACCGCCGATAATCAGATCAACGCTGCCATCCTCGTTAATATCACCAAAAGCTGGGTTTGAATTTTCTGAAATCAAAGGTACATCTTCGATTTCACCGTTGTCTTTCTGAACGGTGTTCCATTCCTCGAAGGTTTTGATGTAGCTGCTAAAACTCGGTCCAGCAAGAATCGAAAGTTTATTTTTGTTAATTACGGCAAGATCGGCTGAACCGTCATTATCTGCATCATTTACAGCAAAATTGGAGATCGAATGAACCTGGGTGCTTGTCGATGTGTTCCAGTCTGGGTCACCCGAGAAGTAGATGATGTTTGAGTTTGTATCACGGTAATAGAGACACCCGTTGTATGCCTGGACACAAATATTTGGCCCAAACTTCAGTCCGGTTTTTATCGCTGTCGGTTTCCATCCATCCTTTGAAATCTTATAACCAATGATTTTTCCTTCATCGGTTCCAAACATAATCTTGTCACCACTGAAAGTCATACTAACTTTTCCGGGCAATGTCGGAAAGCGGTTCTCAGACTTTGAGATGTAGCCATAAGGTTCAGGTTTACAAATGCCCGTCAGCCTCCTGTCAAACATCCTCAAATCACCATTTGCATCAATGAAATAAAGGCCAATTGATGAAAGGGCGCCATAAGCGTTTGGCAGTGTGGTTACAAAATTTGCCTGATCGCATTTGGCAAAAAGTCCCTGATCGTTGAAAAAACCAAAGCCAACTGGTTTCCCTGCAAAAGTAAGGTTTCCTTCCGGTGATGTGATCGGAAAGAGCTGTGATTGTGCAAGCGTCTGGTTTGGCGAAACATTCCCCTCGTTCGTCCTTGCCATGAATTTTGGGCCAGGGAGATAGTAATAACCACCGCTTGTTGGGCAAACTACAATGTCCTGGATTTTGTCACTATTGATGTCGGCAATTGAAAGTCTCGCATTTTTATCCAGTGTTGCCGGCAACAAATTAGAGATGTCATCATACCCAGGAATTTTGAGCATTACTGGTTTTTTGCCTGTTGAAGAGATCAAAAGCACCTGTTGTTCTTCAAACCTTGAAACGGAAACAAATGCACCTTTTCCAATCCTGTCGGCGGCTTTTGAAAGATTGGAAAATGCCACCTTGAGGTCATGTCTGAGCCAAAGCGGGGCAGTTTCTGCAATAGATGGCACATCGTCGAGCCCTTCGCCCTCAACCGAAAGGAGGCCATTTTTAACGGAGATGTTTACGGACTGACCCGGTTTCACCGTCACCGTTGCAGACAGTGTGTAGTATTTGTCATTCGCTGTCCTTGTCCCGAAAGAGACAAGGATAAGCGACATAAAAAGAAGCAGATATGAATTCTTCTTCAAGCCAGCCCCCTTTTGATGGAAAGAACCACAAGCGATATAGACACTCCCATGAGTCCGGCAAACCCGAACGGAACCAGCCATGAACCTGTGGCAGACTTGAGAAGTCCAGCTATCGGCGGTGCGACAAGCATTGAAAACATACCTACAAGATTGATGAAGCCAATTGCCTGTGCGATTTTACCAGGCGCTTCAAACTTGACAGGGGTTGTGAAAATAACTGGGGGGATGGCTGCAGCAGCGAAGCCCATTGCAAAAACACCAACCAACCAACCCAGCTTGCCAAGAGATGTGGTGAAGATCAGGACTCCAAGCATGATTGAAGGCAAAGTCATGAGTGTTATTCTTCTGATTTTTTTGTCGATGAAATCGCCAATGATAAAACCGACAATCATAGCCGGTATCGCAAACGCAAGGTTTCCAAGCCCAGCAACGATGTCCGAGAAGCCAAGGTCCTGAGCCATGTTTGCACCAAGGTAGATGAAAACGCTTGTTGATATTGAGAACAATCCCCAGCAAACAGCCAGAACAACAGATTCCTTTGTAATCCAGCCCTTTGTCTGTGTCAGCTTCGGTCTTTCAGGTATCTCAAGGTTCCAGAATCTGAATACAAAAATGACGCCAATTAAAGAAAATGTCATCGGTATCAGATAAGTGAACTGAAAGCCCAAAACACGGGTCAGCAGCGGTGAGAATGAGGCGGTAAGAAGATAAGCCATTGGAGCGCCAAGGGTCTGTATCGTTGAAAGCCTGTTTTTTTCAGTGGGTTTGGCAACCAATGAGATCAACTGTATTCCGTAGATGAGAAGGGGCGCAAAGGCAATTCCGGCAGTGAGTCTGAAAACCAGAAGTGCAGTAAAGTCTTTAGCAAAAAGGCTGCCAAACGAACAGATGAACATGAGAGCCAGGAATGGCAGGGCGAATCTCACCGGATTGCTTCTATCAAGAAAGCGTCCCGCCGGAATCATCAGGAGCACCGCTCCAAGAGATGGTGCCGACATGAGCACGGTTTTCATGACATAGCTCAGGTTAAACGAATCTCCTATAGTCTTGATTACAGGCGATATCGCGGTTTGAAATGACATAGCACAAATTACGCCAGAAAGCGTAAAAACAAGACCCAAAAAAGATGTGAAGCGGATTCGGCTTTTTTCCATCTTAATTGATGCTCATCAAAGATTTAGTTCTACGTTACCGAAACCGGTTCTGCTTTCAAACTGCTGTTAATTGAAATTGTGGTTTTGTTTCGATTAAGCGAATCAGCCCGCATCCGGTTGACAAATGTTGGTGTGGAAATAGAATTGTAATGATAAATTCTATATTGGAGGGTCTATGGCTCTCATTGGTGACATAAAGAGTTTCAAGCTACACTCTCTTCTCCAGCTCATAACAATGGAGGGGAAATCAGGCGCCCTTAAGATAGATGACGGGACAAGGCAGGCTAAATGTTATTTTAACCATGGCAAGCTCTACCACTGTTCGCTTGCCAAGCTTACCGGCTCCTCGGCATTCTACGAGCTTCTCACATGGGAAGAGGGTCAGTTCACTTTCGACGAGAGAGGAAAGATTGACCTGAGAACTGTTTACGAACCACTGGACTCTCTGCTCATCGAAGGCTCCAAACTCCTCGAGGAATGGGGAGTGATCGTTTCCCAGGGCAATATGCCACTCGAAGTTTTTGAAGTTGCCCCACAAGACCCTGATTCGGTCAGCGATTATGCCATGACTCCACAGGACTGGAAGGTGCTCCGGCTTGTCGACGGCAGACTCACTGCAAAACAGGTGGCCGAAAAATCAGGATTAGGCTATCTTTCTGTCTATAAAATCCTTTTCAGTCTCCAGTCAGCCGGAATCATCAGGTCGCTCCAGTACAGAATGCTAAACCTCCAGGTAATTCCAATCCCAGCCAGAGGAAGATCGCTATTCATTCCAAAAGGCGAGCTGGAAGGCAGCAGGGTTGGTGTTGAAACAGCCATGCAGGACATGATCTTCCAGATGGTTGATGGACGAACGACCCTCGAAAAGATTATGAAAAAACTTCAGCTTGACCAAAAGCACATCTCCCAGTCAATCACCAGGCTCTACCGTCAGGGGCTGATCAGCCTCATCGATGCTGCGGGCAAGGAACTGACTCTGGACAAGGCTGCAGTTGGGGAGCGTTGAGTGAACGGCATTCTAAAACTGGCGTCAACCTTCTTCGCCCTCTCGGCTCTGGGTGGAGCGGTATCATCGATCCTTATCTGGCTTTCATTCAAAAAATTCAAAACATTCAGGAAATACAGCCAGTTCATCATCTCACTCCTGTTTGTTCTTGGCATGGTTATGCTTGCCTCAGGATACATCTTTGGCCTTGGCTTCTTCGTTGCCTCAGGTTTCATGGCGCTTGCCTTCTGGGCTGCCGGTGGAATCTGGCTCGAGATGCACGAAGTTTCAGTGCCGGACATCTCGGACAAGATTATTCTTTTCTCGATCCTTGCCATTCCGGTGCTGCCGATTATTGGCTTCATCATCACCTGGAAAGCAGCCTTACCGCTTAACATAAACCTTTTCAACCAGCTTGTCTGGTTGAATTTTCTTGGAACTGCCGGACTTTTCCTGATCTGGTGCGTTTCATTTTTTGCATCCAGACTAAGACCGGCATTTATGTTCTTTGCAATCGCCTATATCTTTCCAATGGCTGCTTCGGCAACGCTTCGCTTTGGAACTGGATACATCTGGATTCTGGCATCATCAATCCTATACTTGTCAGGAATACTGGCATACATCTACACATGGGTGAATCATGGACAAAGCAGTTGAACTGTTGAAATTTGGTTGCGCAGAGATCATTCCGGAAGACGGCATCGAACAGAAGCTCAAACTCGGCAGGCCTCTGATTATCAAGCTTGGAGCTGACCCAACAGCGCCTCATCTCCATCTTGGGCACGCTGTTGTTTTGAAGAAACTTAGGCAGTTCCAGGAGCTTGGCCACAAAGTCATTTTTGTGGTAGGCGACTACACGGCAATGATCGGTGACCCGTCAGGACGCAAGGAAACAAGAAAGCCCCTCTCTGAAGAAGCCATAAAGGACAATGCCAGAACCTACATCGACCAGGTTGCAAGGATCCTCAATCCTGCTGAAGGTATGCTGAGGTTCAACTCCGAATGGCTGGGAAGACTTGAAGCCAAGGACGTAATCAAACTCATGGCCAAATTCACGGTCGCCCGTATCCTTGAGCGTGACGACTTCACAAACCGCATGAAAGCGGAAGTTCCGATCTATCTTCATGAACTCCTTTACGTCATCTGCCAGGCATTCGATTCTGTCGCAATCAAAGCTGACATCGAACTTGGCGGAACCGACCAGAAGTTCAACTTCCTTGCAGCTCGCGAACTTCAGCGTGAAATGGGCATGGAACCGCAAACCGTAATCACAATGCCAATCCTTCCAGGTACCGATGGCGTAATTAAAATGAGCAAGTCCATCGGCAACACGGTCGACTTGCTGGAAGAACCAAACCAAATGTTTGGAAAACTGATGAGCATCCCAGATCATCTGATTCTAACATATCTCCAATATGCTGCTTTTGTGGCTCACGAAGAGCTTGAAAAGGCACAAAACGACCTTGAAAACGGCGTAAATCCAAGGGACATCAAACTCACGATGGCGCAGAAAATTGTTGATGTCTGGCACGCCGACGATGCAGGAGCAAAGGCAAAGGACGAGTTCCTTTCAGTCTTCTCCAAGCACGCAATCCCAACTGACATAGACGAGGTGACGCTTGCAAAAGCTGATTACCCAATCCTCATTACAAAGCTCGTCCAGAAACTTGGAATGGCACCATCTGGTTCTGAGGCAAGAAGGCTTGTCCAGTCAAACGCCGTTTCAATCGATGAAGTGATCATCACCGACCCGATGATGCAGGTGAACGAACCTGAAGCCCCAACGGTACTTCGTGTCGGAAAGAGAAGGTTCGTGAGGTTGCTAAAACCCCAGAAATGAAGAAGGCGTTTCTAGTTATACCAATCCTGCTCCTGATTGCCGGAACAGCTTTTGGCGCACAAGTGGTCAATTTCGATGGATCATCATGGCCAAACGCCCGGGCAGTGGTCAAGATTGATAAAAACATCAAAAATCCGAGGTTCTCGCTTGATATCTACGACAAGATGTTTGACGGGAATGTTTCCAAGATTGAAGATCTTGGCAATCCGGTAAACGTCGTGTTTCTCGTCGATGTCTCCCAATCGGTTGGATACAACCTCAAGGAACTGAAGCCTGTTCTGGCACAAATCGCAGGCTGCTTTTCGGCAAATGACACCTTCAGCCTGATGACTTTTTTCAAGGAAAGCAGCACAATAATCAAATTCTCGACTAACCCCGCCGAACCTGCGCTGAAGATGGGGTCACTTTATGCCGAGGAAAAAGACAGCAACATTTACGATGCCCTGATGGACGCCGACCAACTGCTGTCCACCCAGCCGGACAGGAAGGGCTTGATTTTCCTGTTTTCAGACGGAGACGACACCGGAAGCCAGAACACGTCCAAGCTCCCGAATTACCCCATCATAACGGTTGCACCTCCTGCAAACGTGAAAACCTATGTGCTTGGGGAGATGTCGAAACAAACCGGTGGAATATCGCTCTACTCGGCAACTTTCGATAACGCCAAAGTCAAAGAGTTTGTAGATAATTACAAGGACTGGAAGAACGCAACGTACAGCATTGATTTTTCAAATCTGCCAGAGATTGGCTCAGGAACAAAAAAACTTAAACTGATCATCGACGACGGAAAAACACAGGAATCACTGCCAGTGTCTGTCACAATCGAAGGTAAACCCAGCTTCCTGTGGGTATGGATTCTGATTGGCTTTGTTGTTGCCGGAGCAATAATCATCTGGCTGTGGTCACTCAAAAAAACCTCAGTTCCAAAAGGCAAAACAGTGGTTGAAAAACCGGCAGAGGATATGCACTATCTGGCCTGGATTTCTCTTGCAGGCGACGACGAGCACCAGTTCAGAATCAGGAAAAACCATGTTCTTATTGGCACTGATCCTTTGGCAGACTTTTACGTTGACGACCCCACCGTTTCAGTCAAACACGCCTACATCATCGAAAAAGCTGACGGCTTCTACATTTCAGACTGCGATTCTGTTTCAGGCACATTCCTCAACAAAAAAAGGGTTCTCGAACAACTCAAACTTTCAGACGGAGACGTCATAAAAGTCGGCGACACCGATCTGCAATTCACACAAAGCGATTTTGCATATGTTTCAAAGAAGAAGGTCATTTAATGATTGAAAA
>CAYYJO010000030.1:0-23916 GCA_964472265.1 uncultured Caldisericales bacterium
CACTGGTCGCCCTGGCACATGGCAAGAGTTTTCTTTGCTATTTCGAGAATGTTCATGCGCCCACCCCCACTTCGACATTGCGGAATCTTGTTGGAGGAGCACCGTGTGAAACGTGCATCATCTGCATTGGTTCACCCTTGCCGCAGTTCGGGACTCCCCAAACGCGCCAGGTGTCCTTGTTGCCGATGCCATCACAGCTGTTCCAGAATTCAGGAGTGATTCCCTGATAGCTGGGCTGCCTGATCATCTCTCCAAGCTTGCCGTTCTTGATTTCCCAGCCGATTTCGGTTGAGAACTGGAAGTTCCAGCGTCTGTCGTCAATCGACCATGAAAGCGTGTCGGCAAAGTAGATTCCGTCTTCAATTCCACCAATGAGCTGGTCAAACGAGAGGTCGCCCGGCTCAAGATTCACTGAAACCATACGGACGATTGGAACCCTGTCCCAGCCGGAAGCTCTCATGGCTCCCATCGGTTCAAGTCCAAGCTGGGCTGAATCCTCTCTGGAATTCAGGTATCCAACGAACAGTCCGTCCTTGATCAGATAGACTCTTTTTGCCTTCACACCCTCATCATCGTAGGCAAAACCGCCAAATGCGTGCGGAATGGTTGCATCGGCTGTGATGTTTACGATCTTTGAACCATACTGGAGGTTGTTTAGCAAATCCGGAGTCATGAATGATTTTCCTGCGTAGGCGGCTTCTGTGCCAAGCACCCTGTCAAGCTCGACCGGATGTCCGAGGGATTCGTGAACCTGGAGCGCCATGTGCGATCCATTGATCACGATGTCTTTTCTCCCCTTTGGACACGGTTTTGCCTTCAGAATGCCAAGGGCTTCCTGAGCCGTTCTTGGGCCATTTTCGACCAGCTTCTGCCTTTCGATGAAGTTCCAGCCGTCACGGGAATAGTCTCCGAACTGACCGGCAGGATACGATCTCCTGGCATATGTTTTTCCATCGCTGGCAAACGCCATCATTCCACAGCCTGACTTCACATCTTCCTGACGGATGAAAGCACCTTCAGTTGATGCAAAGTACTTCTCCTGGGAGCGGTTGTAAAGGCTTACGGAATGTGAGACGATGCCTTGCATTCCCATGGAAGCGTCTGCCTCCATGGCATGTGCAATGCGCTTTTTCAACGGAATGTTCCTTGAGTCGTCTGAAACGCCTGAAGGGACATCATCAACGTGGATATCGATTTTGGCAATGCTGACTGGGCTGTGGGTAACCTTTGCTGAAGCTTTGGCGATGGCTACGGCTTCCTTGGCAACCCTTTCAACCTGGTCAGGGGTTAGCTGATAGGATGAGGAGAATCCCCATGCACCGTCAGCGATGACCCTGATTCCAAAACCTTTCGATTCCTCGTCTGTTAGCCCGACCAGTTCACCTTTTTTGACCTTGATCTGCTGGTCGTTTGTGGCAACGATTCGAACGTCAGCGTATGTGGCGCCGTTCTCTTTGGCAACCCTTAACGCCCTTTCAATCAACTCTTTCAAAATGCCTCCTTTTTACAAAGCAGGATAATCGACAGTAACCGTCTTTGTTGCCTGCGTCCAGGTTACCTTGGCGCCGAAATTCTCTGTGACAAACCTTATCGGCACCATTGTTGAACCACTCTTTATTATAGCAGGAACATCCATGGTTACAATTTTGGACACACCATTTGTTATGATCTTCGCCTGTTTTGAATTGATCACAAGCTCGATCCTGGTGTTGCCAAGCGTATAGATTGCTGTTTTTGTGTTTGCATCCCAATCAACATTTGCACCGAAGGATTCACCAAGAATCCTGAACGGAACCAATGTTCTGCCCTTGTCGATGTAAGGAGCCGACTGAAGCTGGAACTGGCTGCCATTGAGTGTCGCAATTGTACTATTGACCTGGGTTATAAATTTGATCTGCACCTTAACATAGACTTTCTTTGTGGCTACGTTTCCAAGCTTGTCTGTGATTTCCAGATCAAATTCGTTCTGACCACCTATAGCCGGGAACTTGAGCGTTCCCGAGAACTTGCCGTCAGCGCCGACTGGAATTGTCTGTGAAGCTCCAGCAACTGTTACTGGCGTGACCTTCACTGAAGTGACACCGACTTCGCTATAGCCTGAAATGTCAAGGCTTGCGTTGAGCTGCTTCTTGTTCTGGCCAATGTCGATAAGCTCGACTTTGGAGATGACATCAAGGAAGCCTGGCTTTTCGATTACGAGAAGTGGTGGCTGGTTCTTTAGCTCGACTTTGTAAGAGTAGCTTGTTGTGTTTCCTGCAGCGTCCTCTGCCTGGAACGAGAAGGTGTTAAGGCCGTTCTTGAGAACAACCTGTTTTGTGAATGTTGTTCCGTTGACAGCTATTCCTTCGCCGTTCATTGTGAGTGTGACATCTCCTGATTCAGATTCTGTCACTGATCCTGTGAGGTTGACAACCTGATCCTTGACCTGGCTGCCGTCTGCAGGGCTAAGGATTGCTATTTTTGGCGGGTTCGGATCGAACTTGATCACGATTCGCTTTGAAGTTGATTCTGTTCCGGTGCTCTTTGACTTTGACTTGGCATAGATGACGGACTGGCCAGTCTTGTTGACAAAGAACGGCGTTGTGTATGTCTGCCAGGCTTCGCCTTCATACTGCCAGGAGATGTCGCCGGCAACATTTGATTCAAGCGTAATCGAAACCGGCACCGTGTACCAGTTGTGTTTGCCATTTGGTGCAGCCGGGTTGAGTGAATACGTAACCACAACCGAGCTTTCAACCGTAAACGGATCGGAGAGGACAGCGTATGGCTCCTTTGTCGTGAAAACTGAGAGCCTGTACTCTGATCCTGGCTTTTCCGGGTTTCTCACGCCAGCGTTTGCATCAATTGTGATGATAACCTGCTGACCTGCTGCTATTCCACTGCTGATCTTGAATTTAAGCCTCTTGCCGTCAATTGAGACATCAGAAGCTGGCTTGACGCCGTTGATGCTCACATAATCGGCGGCAATCGAAGCTGGAAGGATTTCATCGTTCATCTGAACCGAAATTTCATCGCCAGGAAGCAGCGCACCGTTTGCGCCAAGCTTGAACGTTAGCTCCCATCTTGCTTTCTCTGAAACGGTTGGTGGAGCAGTCTTGACGATAAACCCGGAGATTGTTGTTGCAAGCGTGATTTCGTAAGGTGTGGAGTCAACTAGCTTTGGCTCTGGCTTTGTTGAAAGCCTGACCTTGTAGTCATTTTTTGGAACAGGCGGGTTGGTTATGCCTGCATTGATATCGATCACAATATCCCATTCATTGTCAGCGGCGACCGGCATTGTGTTGAAGAACTTCACCTGAAGGCCAGCTACGATTGGGGCAATTGTGCATTCTAGTCCGTGAATCTTTACATATTTCGCTTCGATCCTTGCGGGCAGAGATGTTCCTACCGGGAATTCAACCGTAATTTCATCGTCCTTGTTAAGCGTGCCTGACGGGCCTGTCCTGAATTTGACGATGTACTGGGCTGGGATACCTGCTGAATTTGGCGTTGGTGTCGCTGTGACATTCGTTACCGATGACTGACCGATGGTGTATGGCTGTGAAGTTGCCGGTGAAGATTCTGCCGAAGTCCAGATTTTTACGGTGTAGGTTCCTTCAGCTGGGTTAACGACCCTTGGGATGTCAATAATTATGTCGCCATTTGCATTGACATTGACCGGAGAAACGATGTCGACAATATTGGTTACCCTGTCAACGATTGGAATAATGCTTGTTGGTGCCGTGTTGACTTTGATATCTGCCTGACCAAACGTTGGAAGCTCTGTGCCACCCGGGAATTGGATATAGATATGTCCCAGTCCTGCCTGGAGCTGACCACCCGAACCCACTCTTGCGTTGATGTGGTAATCAGACGGGATCAAGGCGATTGGCTTGTCAACGGCAACAGTAAGGTTACCACCGACTGAGCCGGCCTGAGTTACTATCAGCGATTGAATGTCGGTGCCATAGACCATGGATTTTGCCTTTATCTGGTAGGTTCCCATCACAGAGTCTTTGTAGAAGACATCAATGCTCTGCTGACCGGATCTCATTGTGAGTGTATTGTCCGTCAGATTCATCCAGGCTGTCGCTGAAGACGAGAATGCTCCTGTTGTTGAAGGATTCGACTGCACAACTCCGTTTATGATCGGATAGGCATTGACCGTAATGAGCATATCTGATGGCGGCGGCATCGGCTGGTTGTACTCGTCCCTAACGGAGAGAGTAAGAGCCCCAGAAGGTGTGCCAGCTGATGTAACCCTTGTTTCATTCGTAAACCTTAGCCTTGAAGAGCTGCCGCTGTAGTTGATCTTTATGTATGCCGGGTTGATGTTTTCGGTCACACCTGAGATGAGGACATTGCCCTGTCCAGGGTCAACATAGTAGAAGCTCGTCGATCTGGTGAACCCTTGCGTAATTGTAACTGTGGTCTTTGTGCCAAGTGTCCAGTGGAGCTTGTCAACGCTGAACATACCAGTAGGCGATGTCGATTCCACAACGATTGTCTTGGTGTCTGGCGATTCCTTTGCTGCACCGTTTTCATCCCTCAGCTCAAACATAAGTTCGGGAGAAACCTGACCCACCTTAAACTGGCCAAGGTCTGAGGCTGGAATTGGGTAAAGTGTGAAAATGCCTGACTTGACGATGAATTCAGACCTTGCTGTGAATACGGTTCCTTCGTAGGTAGCCTTGCAGACGACATAGCCTCTGCCTTCAACCGACGGACAGAACTGGGTGCTCTTGCCTGAAGATGGGATGACTGAGCCAAGGTTATCCGATGAAACCTCCCATTCGTAGGTTACATTTGTGATTGGGTGTGGCGTTGAATAGTCATCAAACAGCTGTGCCGAATATGGGTAGCACTGACCTTTGACGAGGGTTGCCGGGCCTTGCGGATTTATCAGCAAGCTTGATGGAAGCCCAGTAACAACTATCGGAACAGTCGATGTCATCGTCCTGTTACCGTATGTTGCGGCAGCCATGAGAACTCCCTCACCCTTCTTGAACGCCGTAAATGTGGTTGAAGCACCTTTGATTGGTGAGATGTAACCAGCATCAGAACTGAACGTCCAGTTGATCTCGAGATTGTTCTCAATGACTCTTCCCTGACAATCAAACACCTTTGCCTGGAAGACCTGTGTTCCGCCGATAGGGATGCTTGACTGTCCGCCTGGAACGATTTCCACGCGGCAGATGTTGATCTGTTCACAAACGGTGTACTTGCCGGTAATGGAAGGACCGCCATTGAGAGAAACTGTGACGGTATAGGTTCCGGCAACTGCAGGATTGTAAAGCATCAGGTTGGTATCGAACTTTATGTTTACTTTATCCCAGGCGCTGATGTTTGACGGGACATAGACTCTCACACTGTAATTGCTGATGACCGGAGAAACAACACAGAGGTACTCATTGATCCTCACCGATGCAGCAGACATGGTCGAAGGCAGATAGAAACCCTCCGGGAAAGTGATGTCTATGTAGGATGACAACGGCGGGTTTGCCTGATCAAACGTGAGGGCAAACGGTGTAATGAATGACATTGAATATACTGACGGAAGGTTTGCAACGCATGGGTCATTGAGAACAATTGGCCTTGTCGGTGCACTTGGGTTCGTAATTTCATACTCTTCTGAGTCTACCGGCCTTACTTCCTTGTTTGTAGAAATCCTGACCATGTAGTTGGGGATTGTTGGGGAGTTCCATGGTTCTGGAGAGTATGTTAATGGGTTTGTTATTCGGCACTGGCTCGACAGGACAATTTTTACCCTTGTGTTGCCCTGGATTGAAACTGGAGTTTGAATGTGTAACACAAAGGGGCTGGCCCATGCCACCGGTGGATCGTATGCAACAGGCTGAATGCATGGCACATCGTTTATTGTCACATATATTGCAGGAATTCTATTGTTAGAAAACTGAGGATCCGCAATCTGAGTCAAATAGATGGGGTTAATTTCGATAAAATCAACGTTAATCATGTCGCCAATGCTGAGGTTGCCATACATGCCAAGTGTGAATTCGATTGCGTACTGAACGTTTGGTGCACCTGCCTGCGATGGTGTCGGAGTTACCGTTGCGGGGGTCATTCCCCTTGGTTCGACAACAAATGGACACGATTCAACAACAGTCGGCTCTTCCGATGTCCAGAGCTTAATCTTTTTCTCGCCTGCCGTATCCGGTGCTATAATCGAAGCCTCCTGGCAGAAGTATATGTAGGCGTTGAAGCCTGCAGGCACATCAATCGGGAAAATAATGGTTACTTTCTGGCCATCAATCTGGATTGATCGTGCCGGAGTTCCTGCTGCTGCGCCACAGAGAGTGCTCCATGGAGCGGTAGTGTTGCACCTTACATAATCAGATGCAATGTAAGATGGCACACCGGTTCTCTCGGGGAATTCGATTGTAACTTTTGTGATGTCATGGACGATTGCCCCAACATCGCCGGTTCTAAAGCCGATCAGCCATCCGCCGCCATTAACACCATTGTCGCCCATGAGGATTGCAGTACCGGTAAAACTGCCTGTTGAGGTGTCCCAGAAATGCACAGAATGGAAATCCGGGCTTGAAGAACAGGACATACAGACTTTTGAGACCAGGGTAAATGGATTTGACTGTACTGGCGCAGGTTCATTGGATGTGGACAGCTGAAGGGAATAGATGGTTGGAGTTTGTGTAAGCCTTGGATTTCTTATGAGCGCATCCTTAAGGAATGTAATTTGGATCAGCGATCCCGCAGCAATGTAGTCCTGGACTGGAATAGTCAACATGAAATTTCCAATATTTCCGACAGGACATCCAATCGGGTTTGGATTTGAGATACCGTTGAGTATCACTGAACCAGCCGGCATCGAGCCTGTTGATTGTGTAAATCCATTGGGGAACTGAACAAATACTGAATTGCCGGGAGCAAGGGCTCCAGATGAACCGTTCCTGAACGTAACGGTGATTTCCGATGTTGTGGTCTCGCAGTTCTCGTTTCTTGACTGCGATGTATCCGGTGTCACCTGAACGCCGATGTCATAGACAACAGTTCCAATTACAAACGGCGTCGACATGACTGGAGTGGTTTCGTTTGAGGTGTTGACGTAGAAAACGTAATATCCGGCAACCTTAGGCGTACGAATGCCGAGAGATTGCGGGAAATACAAACTTAATCTAGTATTCTCCTGAATGAACACATTACTTGGGAGGGTCAATGTTATCTTGTTGCCGTCAACGACAACAAAGTCAATTCCGAAATCACTCAGGTTAGTTACCAGTGGCCATCCTGGAGCACCAATCGGGTTGTTGAGGGTGTTGACATCGTGGACGCCCAATCTTATGGAACCGGCAGGTATTGGAGATGAAGGCAAAGTTGTGCCGTCAGGGAAAACAATCGTTATTGTGTTTCCACCAACGAGATTAAGCCTAGCCGAGTTTCTGTCGCCAAAATCACCTACACAGAAATCAAAACGCCAGCCTGTAATAGAGTTTGTCGCTGGTCTGAATGTGTACGGGTAGGTGGCATTCCAGGTGGCCGTTGTGTCATCGTTCCAGTTTGTCACAAGCTGAACGTTTGTGACCTCGGATTTAATGGTATAGGGCTGAGAAACAATTGTGTAATCGGGATTTGGAGGGCATGGAATTCTGAGTGAGACAGTATATGACTCTGTTTCCTCTATAATATCAGGATTTTGTATGCTGGCGCCAGGCAGGAATGTTATCGTAACCTGTGAATTTATCGGCAGCGCAATCGGTGAGAGTATCAGGTATGTCCTGCCGTCGCCTTGCAACACGGCATCAATGGTGCAAATCGAATTGTTGACCATTATCTGATTTGCTGGAATTGATGGGTTGGGGATAATGCCAATATAATCCGTATCAAATGTCACAAAGATTTGTGAACTGACATTCAACGGGCAGGCTTCGTTAAGCGAGAACTGGATTGTATACCTTGCACCGGTTCTATCGCAGTCATTGTTCGCGTTCGTATAGCATTCATAGGGGCCTGCTGCCGGTGTGGCCGGAGGACACCCTGGAGCACTGGGGAGATTTGTGAAAGAAGTATTCGGACTTACATTGACAACAGCATAACCCGGGTTGGTTATCGAATAGTTGCCCGAGTTAATGATTGTCGGTTCTGCTGAAGTCCAAATCTTGAGGTAGTAGTTGTCAGCTCCGACAGACGGGTTCACAAGATGCGCTGACTGCGTGAATGAAATTGAGATGCAGTCTCCTCCATTGATATTAACCGGAGTCTTGAATGAAATCCTTGTGCCGCTGACGACAGGTTCCTGTGACAGGATCGTTGGCGTACCGCCATTGATGCTGATTGTTATGGAGCCAGGGGAAACTTTTGCCGGGATTACTGTGCCGGCCGGGAACTCGATGTTTATTGTACCGTCATTTGCGTAAAGGGCGCCAGTGGCACCAATCTGGAGTGATCCAGCTGCACCACACGGGAAGAGACCGATTGTGTACTGAGCCTCTGTGCTCACAGTTGATGGGATAACCTGAACAGAGGGGGCAGTGACTGAGGTTCCGATCCTGTACGCATTGCCTGTGAGGAAGCAGTTTGGATAAGGTGGAGTTGCCAGCGTTTCTGCATAGTTATCGTAGTTGTCTGGAATCGGTTCGATGAGGTTCGTGCCAGAGGCGTTCATTGTCGCAACCTTTACGGTTCTCTCGTAAGGAGTGCCTCTGCCTGTGTAGATTCCGGCAGTCTTGGCAAACTTCACCTTGATGATCGTGCCAGATGTCGCCGAACTCCTTATATCCTGTGGAACAACCACATCAACAAGCGCAGTCGCAGCGCCGACGTCTGCAAGGTATTGGATAGTCGGGGTGGTCGTGCATTTCATGCCATTGACCGTGATTGAGTCGGCTGGCATGGCCAGTGGTATCTGCGTTGCTTCGTTTGGTAGAACAAAAGCTGGCAGAGTCTGACCGTTTGCCGGATTGATGTCGAACCATATTCTGATCTTGTCGCCCTTGGTAAGCGATCTTTCCTCACCGGCGCCGATTGCAAACGTGACTTCGCATTCAGCGTTTTGCTTCTCGGTGTTTGGATTGAAAATCACAGTTGCCGGCGTCATGTTTGAGAGAACCTTGACCACAGGCGAGAGGGTGACCGGAGTGAATGATGACGGGTATGGTATGTCGGTAGTGATGGCATTTGATCTGCCTGAGGTTCTGAGAGCCATTGTGAATGTGTAGTTGTTCGGACGTGAAGGCATAACAAGTGGGTTGTCCGGGCCAAGCCTTCCATACTGGAATGTAACGGCCGATCCCACAGCCATTGCAGGGAAATAGACAACAGCAGTCCTGTTGTAAATGTAGACCGTGCCTGTTGTAGAGGTTATGTATCCAGGGGAATTCGGGTCTAGCGAAGGAGCAGGGAAATCGTTGGGAATGGTGATGGAAAGTCCTGGGCCGTTTGGTGCCGCGTAGGTGCAGCCAGATGGAGCAGTACAAGGCGATGGGATGGTTTCAGACACCATGTAGGTGAACGATATCTGGTAACCGCCAGCCTTGGCGATCGGCTTTACGATCGGGTTCATTGCCGGTGCACCGCCAAAAGCGTAAGCAACCGATGTTGAACCTGCTTTTACCGGCTCAACGTGGAACAGGCTCAATCCCATTCCAGCAACCATTAACAGCATAATAGCAAGCGAGATCAATCTCTTCATTGATGCCTCCTTGGATTGTCGAGCCTTGCTGCCGGCTCCGGCTTTCCTGTTTCGACACGGTCTATGGGTGAGTCAGAGAAGCGGTCTTGGGAACCTACCCTGTACTCTACGTTGAGGATGTCATCATAGTAGCGGTTTGTTGCTCTTTTATCAAACTTGTCCATATCCATCCTCCTTGTTCATGGTTTGCATGCATCCGGGTAGCACATCATCAATGTTCTTGTTGATGATTGCCAGTCATACTTCCACCCAAGATTGTCAGCGACGAATCTCAGCGGAACGTACAATCTTGAACTCACGTTTATTGGTACAACGCTTGGGTTTGTGTCTATCTGCACGGATTTCTGCTGTCCATTTTCAGTTATGGTTGCCTTGTTGCTTCCCTGAACAATTGAGACCTTTTTGCCTTCAAACTCATACGAAGCCGTTTTTGTGTTGGCATCATAGCTTACAACCGCTCCGAAAACGTTTCCGAGAAGTCTAAATGGTACAACAGTTCTTCCATCCTGTGTGGTAAATGGATAAGCTCCATCAGTTGTCTTGAATACCGATCCATTGAAGGTTGTCCTGTCTGGGACACCCACGGGTGGTTTGCCTGTCAAAGTGTTAAACGCTTTTACGTTGTCAAATCTCATCGAAACGTTAACGATAAGGATTTTTGTCCATACGTAAGTCTTTCCATTGCTGTCAGTCGCCCTGAACGTAAGGATATTCTTTCCGGCTTTTACCTTAAGTCCTGGGGTACCTGTCACTTTTTTCATTGTCGTATCAAGTGTAAGAAGAATCCATTCGGATGGTGCAGTATCGGTGCTAACCTCTATCTTTACAACATCACCATCGAATGATCCAGTAACGCTTGTCTTTGCTTCGAGATGATACTGACCATTTGTTGCTTCTGAGACCAGAGTCACTCCACCGGTTGGTTCGGTGTTGTCCTGTGGCGATGTGATCAAAACCGTCGGCTGAGAAACCGGGTTGTAGATGACGGTCAGTGGCGGCTCGAAGCTTGTGTTGCCAGCCTGGTCTTTTGCAACGATGTTGATTGAGTTTGACCCCTTGAGGAGCGTATAAGTGAACTGGAATGTCTTTGACGCCTCATCAAAGGTAGCTTTGTTCATTGGTGCTGAAGGGTTGGCAAAGTCGCCGTAAGTGATTTCGTACATGAAGTCTTCCTCAAAAGTGCCCTTCACTGTTATCTGTCCGGTTGAGACAGTTGCGCTGTCCTTCGGCTCGGTAATGGTGAATTTTGGTTTGACGTTGTCGACCTTTATGGTTCCGAGTGTCTGCCTTGGCTCATCCTGGAAGTTCGGGTCTGTTGACCAGTATTCAAACGTGTGCTGGCCATATTCGATAACAACAGGTGCGCCTGTGTATCTCTTGGCTTCTCCGCCGTCAATGCTGTAGTACATTGTCGCAGTTGACTGGTTATTGGTCAATGTGACCGATGGTTTATCCTTGTACCAGCCAAAGTCGCCGGTTGGCGAGTTCGGATTTATTACAGCCAGCGTTGAGAGCACTTCACCGATCTTGAAGTCATTGGAATTAACAAACGTTGGTTCAGCCGATGTTGCAACCTGGACATGGTATGTCGATGATGTTGACGGGTTGTCAATGCACTTCAGAACTATCTTTACGTTTGAGTTTGGACCAATGGAACTTGATGGCGAGAAGGTGAGATAGGTTCCTTGATTTTGTTTTACTGTAGGTGTGCCACTTGCTGCCTGGCCGTTTATAAGGATTCTCTGTGCCGAGATTGTTCCGAGATTGTACGCTGGATGGAACCAAAGCGTGATTGTTGAAGCCGGAGTAAGTGAACCGAACTGACCGGTTGTGAACTCAATTGTATAATCAACGCACTTGGCAGCTGCCGTATTTGAACTCAGCGTAACTTTTGGCGTTGAAACCTGCGATTGACCGATCATGTAGGTGTCAGACTCAACTCTGATGGTCTCCTTTGTTGTGCTCACATACATCGTGTAGGAACCGGACTTGGTCGGGTTCTTTATGCCTGCACTCTTTAGGAAGACAATCTTCACTTCAGAGTTCTCAGGGATTGCATCAGGAGCCGTAAGTATGACTTTCAATGCGATAGTGTCTATCTGAACAACGTCTGTTAGAATCTTGCCATTTACGGTTACCTGTGTCGGGAGGATGTTTGGCGGGATGTAGGTGTCATTCCTGAATTCGAGAATGATCTTGTCCTGAGCTTTTGCCAGTCTTCCGCCTGCACCAGTGCTGAAAACAATTGTGTATTGAGCTTCAGCTGCAGTAATGACCGGGTCTGGTGTGACCTTCGCCGCAGAAACTTTTGAAGCATCGATAACGTATGATGCAGACTGGACAAGGCTTCCATCCGATGAAGTCTTTGCGTTGACCTTGTACTCAGTGCCCGGAACCGTTGGGTTCTTTATACCGGCCTGATCTGAAATCTGAACAACAACGGTTGAGTTGGAAGGAATGTCAGTGCCAACGGTTATGAGCAGAGACCTGTTGGCTTGATTTGCTTCAACTGCCACTGATTCTGTGCTCTGAACCTTGATCATTGGTGGTGATATGGTTGTTGGTACGAAGGTGTCGACCGGGAACTGGAAGTAGATTGTTCCAGCGCCATTGGTCAACGTCCCTGCTGAGCTCGTTTTGAATCTTATTTCATAGGCTGAAGGAGAACCTGCTGCCGATGGCTTTGGAGTCAGCGTGAGTCCTGAGATGCCTGACCTCTGAATCTTCACCTGTGGCTGGTTCACGATTGCCTTTGGCACGCCAGTGCCTGAGCCTGTTTTGACAATGAACGAGTCAGTTTTTTCATCGCTTGGGACATCAACATTTGAGTATTCAAATGTGAGCTTGTGGTTCTTCAGGAACTTCATGAACATGAACTCCACAAGTCCGTTTTGGAGAACCTGTACAGTCGGGACATCTCCGTCCGAGTTGACGACTCTGACGAATCCCTTGCTGCCTTCAGTCTGTGTCGGCTGTGTCCAGTCCCTTGGAATTGTTATCTGCAATCTGCCGTCAGTAAGATCCATCTGCGCCGTGAAGACAAACGTAAGCTTCACGCCGGTTGAACCTGCCGAGACAATGTCAGGTGTGACGACACAGAGACCAGTGCCATCAGCTGTAACTGGGCCAGTTCCCTGGGTTGCGATGATCAGTGGTTGTGGGCTTGCCGGAGAAGGATCGGCTGTTCCTGGCTTCTTGGCAACAACGGTGAAAACGTAGTTGTTTGGACTTGGGGCAACTGGTGGATTGAGCCAGATTATGTTCATGGCTCTTCCTGCCGTCATGGTCGTGATTGGTATGATCATTACTGCGCCGGAGTAAGTGACTGCTCCGATTACAACGCCATCTGCTGCCGGAAACTGCATCTTGTCAACGGTTGGGTTTGCCCATGCTGACGGGAAGGTGATTCTTATCTCTCCACCTGTAAGGTCGTCAAGCGCCGTAAGGGTGAATGTTATTCCACCAATCTGAGTCTGGGCCTGAACCGATGTTGGGTCGACAGTTGCCTTTATGAGTGTGGTCGGTGTAGTTGTACCGCCTCCACCATTGTCTCCGCCTCCACCACTGGAACCGCCTGATGAAACAATGTTGATTGTGGCTGAGTATGACTTTGTTACGCCAGCGTATGAGGCTTCGCAAGTCACTGAGCCTGAAGTTGAAGACTGACCAGCCGTAAAGGTTGTCTGCTGTCCAGAGCTTGGTGAGATTGAACCGATTCCACCTGTAACGCTCCATTTGTAGACAACACCAGAGCTGATGTTTCCACCGTCTGAGTCGACAGCTTGGCCACCGAACACCTGGACTGCTCCGAAATTGAGCGTTAGCGGGCCAGCCGGCGTAACAGAAACTGTTCCAAGCGGTGCAGAGATATTGATTGAACAAGTCTGGGTCTTTTTTGTTCCCTGGTAAGTGGCTTCAACTGTGAGAGTTCCTGTGCCTGAGGAGGCTGGGGCAGTCAAAGTCATTGATCCGCCAGAGATACCCGAGATTGTACCGATTGTTGTGTACCAGTTGTAGTCAACACCATAATCGATGCTTACGCCGGCCACGTCTTTGAGCTGGGCTTGAATAACCTTGCTCTGGCCAGGCGTAAAAGAGATTGGGCATCCTGGTATGAGAACTATTGAATCCGGTGTTTGTCTGTTGCAGATGACGTAGTCAACTGACTGGACATCGACATTGTTCGGTGCAAGGCTCGTCCTTACTTTGAGCCTGTAGTATCCAAACGATGACGGGTTTTTGATTCTTGATTCTGACAGGAAGGTTACTTCTATCGATTGTGAAGCAGGAAGATCCTTTGGTGTTGTGATGTCTACCTGAAGAGTAGCCGTTGTAACCGTTATTGGGTCAACAACCGCCATTCCGTTGATGAGGACGTTTTCCTGTCTGAGCACTGACGGAAGAACCGTGTCTTGCGGGAAGGTGATGAAGATGTGCGATCCGGTCGGAAGTCTCTGGGTGATTGAGAATGTGATGACATACTTTGCACCGACTTCGCCCTTGATGCATGGATCAACTTCAACCAGTGGTGCACCGTTTCCTTCCATGTAGTAGGCAAGCGATTCGACATCGACAGATTCAGTTGATGTTCTCACTTTGAGTCTGAATGTTCCTGGATATTTCGGGTTTCTCAGCCCTGACTGCGGGAAGATTGCGATGTATACCGCACCGTTTGAGCCAATGTCAATCGGGGTTGTGATTGTGATCGTTCTTGCTGTTGAATCCGAAACAACAGTGTCGCAGGTTCTGTAGATGATATTGTCAGTGCTGATCTTGACTGTCTGCGCCGTCATGCCTGTCGGAACAGTTGTATTGTCCGGGAAGGTGATGGTTATTGTTGACATTCCTGCAGTAAGGTTGCCAGTTGAGCCAGTCATGAAGGAGATGTTGTAGTAGGCTTCTTCATTGACGATGCCGACATTGTTTACGAACTTAAACACATTTGAACCGGCTGCAAAAGTTCCAACAATCGGAGTGGCCGGATCAAGCGTGACGATATTGGTTGTAAGGTCAACAGAAGCGATTCTGTGAAGTTCAGCTGTGAAATCTGCAGGACCGACAAGCACATACTGCTCGCCAATGAATGGCTTTGCATCGTTGACTGTGATTGTTGTATCACCTGGGTTTGCACCAGCAGCAAGAAGAGTCGATCTGAACGTCTTCAAGTAGAAGAACGGTGTGCCTGCAGGGGTGTCCTTGGCAAGCGGTTGTGCGAATGTGAGTGAGCCAGTGCCAACACCGGTGATCTGAACAACCTGGGCATCGAACCAGTCGGTGAGGTCGCCAACTGCTGCGTAAACGCCTGAGACCCAGCCGAGGGTCTGATCAACGTTGACAGTTACAGCACCAGCAATGGCATCCATCGTTGTGTTGGAAACGAGATACGAGACAGCCACTGACGGATTTCTTCCGCCAATTGGTCCACCAAGGGTTGAATAAATCTGGTAGACGTTTGTTTCAATCCAGATTGGTTCAACCGACGTCTGAAGTCTGAGCCTGTACGAACCAGTTACCGGGTTCCTCATGCCTGCGCCTGGCTTGATGACTATCTTGACATGTCCCTTTGCATCGACCGTGATAGGAGTGAAGATCGTGATGAGCCTGTCTACATAGTCGATGTTTGCATTCATGCGACACTGGGTGTCGTTGATGTAGATATTTGTTGCGGCTATTGATGTGGGAAGTGTTGAGCCAACCGCCGCATAACCTCCACCGTACCCATAAATGTCATTGTCTGGGAAGGAAATCTTGATTGAGCTTATGTCTTTTGTCAACGATCCCTTGTCTGAGATGTCCCAGTCAATTTGGTACTCCGCATTGACATACTTCGAAATCGGCGGTGTGACTGTAACAGTTGCTCCACCAAGCGCCAAAGTAATGTAATATGGAGAAGACTCTGCATCATTTGGCTGGGCTGAAGTTCTCAGCTTGAGTGTGTACGGGCCTTCAGTGGTTGGGTTGACAATTCCACTTTCAACATCAAACCTTACCCAGATGTGGTTGCCTGATACGAATGAGTATGGGCAGACAAAGGTTATTGACCTTCCATTGATCGTTACGGGCGACTTTGCATCCAGTGGCGGAGTGGCATCCGAGCCAAACATTGCATCGTCGTCAACCTTTATATGGCCGGGCATCAACATCGTCGGAATGTTTGTATCGCTTGGGAATGTCACTGTAATCGTGGTGAGGTCGGCAGTGATCGTTGCGTATGTGACAAATTCGATTGTGTACTGAGCCATTGTAGATACTGTCGGTGGCTGAACGTCAACATTGACGATCATGACGCTGTTGAGGATTGCGTAGTATTCTGATTCGTTTGCTGTGTTCTCAACATCAGTCCAGACTGCAACGGTATAGTTTCCTGAAACATACGGGTTGCAAAGTCCTGAGCATTCCTGGAACACAAGCTTTACTTCCGTACTGCTTGCAACATCGACAGGCAGAATCACCTCAATGACAGCCATGCTTGTGAAGGTTGGCATTGGGCGTGGCACTTTGTCGCCTGTCGGGTTCTGGTAAACGTTAGCGTTTGCCGTCGCCTGAACTCCATTGACAGTGATACAGTTAGCATCAATCTGCATGAATGTTGTTGGCATGTAGTAACCACGGTTTGTGCCTGGAAGCACATGGTTTGGATCCATTTCAACAGCGACAAATATTCTGTTTGTTCCCCTTGTCAGCTTGCCTGACATGCCCGTGTTGAATGTGATTGTCATTTCAGACGGCTGACAGACTGTTCTGCTGATGATGTTTGGAACAACAGTCACTTTTGGCTTGTTGAGACCGGTTACAATCGGGTATGGCAGTGAGATTGCGTACTGTGGCTGTGCAGAGGTCATGACCTGCAACGTGTAATACTTTGCATAGCCAGGGTTTGTGATTCCGGCAGATTCGCAGAATCTGATCGAGATCAACTCGCCTGCATTGATGTCTATTGGAACGGTGATTGTCACAACATTTCCAGAGATTACAGGCGGTGCGCTCAATGGTGCATAATGTACACCGTATGAACCAGGATGTGTTGGCGGGCAGACATCATTGCTGAAGTCTGCAGTCCTTGCAACGTAGATCGATCCAGCTGACATGTTTGAAGGAACAACAGTTTCTGATGGGAACGCAATTGTTATTGTGTCCCTGTCCTTCTTCAGGCCTGTTGTGGATGTATCCGTGAAAACGATGGTGTAGTTTGCAACAGTGCTAACTACTGGCGGGACTGCCCTGACAGTTATGTCTCGGACGGCAGCCACGATTGAGTACGGTGAGGAGTCAATGAATACAGGATCCTTGCTGGTTCTGAGCTTGAGGATGTAGTTGCCTGGGGTACAGGTGTTCCTCAGGTGTGCTGACGGCAGGAATGTGATTGAGGACTGGGCGCTGGCACCGATTGTGTAACCAAGTGGCAGGTAAATCCTCAGTGACTTGTTGCCAATTACAACAACTGACGCCGGGTTGACACCGACACCACCCCAGGTGGAGCCAAGCATTATCTGGCTGCTCTGGATTGAGCTCGCACCGAGTGGATTTGAAGTCGGCGTTACGGCTATGTACTCAGAGTCTGTGAAGTTGCCGTAGTTGACAAGCGGTGCATCGTTTCCATTTGTGGTAACCGAAATTACATAATTTGTTCCGGTTGTTGAGGGGTTCCTTATGCCTGCCGAAGGTCTGAACTGGATTTCTACAGCTGCTCCGGCTGTCATTGCTGGAAGAAGTACTGCTGGAATCTGCATCGTAATCGTGTTGCCAGAAATAACTGGCGGCGTTGTGAGTGGGTAGTATGGTGGTGATGGGGATGGATCGTTTGATCCTTCCTTGCAGTTTACAAACTCGCCGTTAACAGCCATCCAGACAGATGTGGCGTTGATCATTGTCGGAACCGAGAAGCCAAGCGGGAATGCAATTGTAACTGTCGGTGAAACCGGCGCAGGAGTAGTGAGCGCATTGACGAGGGTGAACTCGAGATCAACCTGTGCAACTGAACCAGCAGTCTGTGGGTAGACCTTTGGTGAGAACGGTAGCACAGAGCTGAATGGAATGTAGTTTGTATTGATTGGAACTGCACCACCTGGTATCGGGTTATCGATTGTCGTACCAAAGTAGTTGGATGATGCCGGTGTTGTCTGTTTGCTTGTGTAGAGCTGGATTACATGGGTTCCGGCATAAGCTGGGTTGAAGATGGTGTTGCCCATGAACCTGATGTAAACGTTGCCGTTATCTGGCACACTGAATCCGGCCGGAATGTTTATCAAAACGTTTGTGCCGATAACGTTTGCAGTTGTGGCAAATGTGTTGGCACTGGTGTTGAGCGTTGAGTTATTGGTCGGTCTCCAGCCATAGTTTGTCCACGGTGAATCTGAAATCCAGATTGACGCTGCCGGGAAAGGAGCGTTGAAGGATGTGGTTGACGGGAAGTCAATCGAGATCGTGTCACCCAAAGTAAGTGACCCACCGATGCCTGTCCTGAAGTTGACGTCCCATCTTGAGAGTTCGCTGGCAATTGGATTTGCAAGCGGCTCAACATGAACGCCTGTAACCGTGTTGGTTGCGCTGAAGTTGTTCTGGATTGAGGCGTAGTCCGGCGCCGGGTTCCTTGGATCGTCAAACTGGACTTCAATATAGTCGCCAAGGTCACCGTTAAGTGTTCCACTGGCGCTGTTTGTGAAGTCGATCTTGTACTCTGTATCCTCAGTGCAGATGATGTTTGGATTTGGTGTCACCTTTATGCCTGAGAGAGCCGTGATGATGGCGTACGGGTAGGATGTTGCGTATGCTGGCTGGGATGAGGTTTTCACCTGAAGCTGGTAGGCTCCTGCGGTGTAAGGGTTCTTTATTCCTGTCTGCTTGCAGAATCTCACTGTCACCCTGCCACCGTTTGGAATGTTGATCGGTGTGGTGAAGGTGACGATCTGACCACTGACAGTTGGCGGAATGATAACCTGTGCAAAGTTCACACCCACAGGCGCTGTTGGCGGGCAGGATGAATTTGCATCAAACTGGCCATTTGCCACCCAGATTGTTCCCGGGCTCATCTGATACGGAACCTGTGTGCCAGTTGGGAAAGCAACTGTGATTGTGCCGGAGTTTGCAACCAGTCCGCCAGTTGTCGAAACATCAAAGGTAACAGTGTATTGTGCTTCAAGGTTGACAACCGGTGGAACCACTTCAACCGGAATACCAGAATTGAACGTAACCGCATCAACGATTGAGTACGGTTTTGATGCAACGGGTGTCAGTTCCTTGCTCGTCGATACATAAACCTTGTATGAGCCTGGCGTGCAGGTGTTGTTTAGTCTTGCTCCTGCAGTAAAGACAACATTCATTTGGCTGCTGTCACCGACCGTGAAACCTGATGGCAGGTATATCCTGAGTTTTGTTTCAGAAAGGACAAGCACCTGGCTTGCCGGTTTTCCACCGTATCCGTAAGAGTAATAGCCCGGGTAGAACATGATTGATGATGGAGATGGCGATGAAAGTCTGAAGTTGTTTGAGATCGATGCGCTGTTGGCTATCGTTGGATCGGCGAAGTCGATTTCAACATAATCTGAGTTGTCGCCAGACAATCCGCCTGACTGTCCAACCTGAAGCTTAATCTGATACTCTACGTTCTGGTTGCATGTTGCATCCGGTACCGGTGTCACCTCAACGTTGCTGACAGCTGTGCCAATTGCATAAAGACAGGAGACGGCGTAGGTGTTTTGCATCGAGGTCTTGACCTGGAGGTTATATGCTCCGGCTGTATATGGGTTGGTTATGCCTGCTGACTTGCAGAATCTGATGTAGACTGTTTGACCGTTTCCGATTGGGATCGGCGTTGTGATGGTTACCGCCTGTGAGCTTACGGTTCCGTTGAACTTGCATGCAACGGCTGGCGCAGGTGGTGGGCAATCGGTTCCGAGAATTGGCGAGGTAGAAACGTAGATTGAACCGGCCGGGATTGATCCTGTGCCACTGTATCCACCACCACCAGTAAAGGTGGTCATAGACGGGAATGCAATAGTAATTGTGTCGACATCAGCCTTGAGCCCACCCAATGGACCGACTGTGAACGAGACATCATACTGGGCTGTCTGTGACACTGTTGGTGGTGTCGCTTTTGGGTAGGTTCCACACACAAACTGGACAGCATCGACTATTGCGTAAGGTGAAGACTTGATCCAGGTCATCTCTTTCGATGTCCTGAGGCTGAGCACATAGGAACCAGCCGTGCACGTATTTACCAGACCGGCTGCTCCCGTAAAGACTATCGTCGACTGCTGTCCCTGCTGGAGCTGGACACCTGCCGGTATCCAGACCCTGAGGGTCTTGAGATTGCCCATGCCTGAGAGAACGTCTATCCTGCTGACCCAGTTGTTCTGGAAACCGGCATAATAGTATCCTCCAAGCATGTAGACTGACTGTGACGGGATCGTAACTCCACCGATTATTGGCGGAGTGATTACAAAATACTCCGATGGCACGGTGATGCCTTCGTTGGCAATACAGCCTGAGTTTGTAAGAGACATGTTTATCTGAAGCGTTGCCGACGGATTTGATGGGTTTATGATTCCGGCGCTTGAATATATTCTGATGAACATGTCGGTGTACGGGCCACCGGCGAAGCCTGTTAGTGTAATTGTTCTCGTCGATGGGTTGGCCGTTGCAGTGACTGTGTTGCCTACAACTGTCGATTCCTGACCAAAGTTGAATGGTGGCGGGTTTGCTGAGACCCTGATTGAGTTTGCCGGAATGGTGTTGGGGATGATGGTTCCTGGCGGGAACTCAAGAGTCAGGACAGAAGCTGCGGTAATTGAGCAGCCTGAGCCAGTGTTTGACGACAGGGCAATGTCGTACTGGGCAGGAGAAGCGGTCGTTGATGGGAAGACTGTCGGAACGATTGACAGGTCATGCCCTCTCCACTGCGGATTTACTGATGGTGCATTACCTGTCGGTACATAGTTATAGTCATCTGTGATTCCGAAATATGTCGGAACCTTGTAAGTCTGAGTTGATGATTCGAGATAAATCGTGTAGGAGGCGTTTGCTCCAGACGGGTTCTGGATGCCTGCCGTGCTCTCGATCCTGAGATAAACCATGTCGCCTGCGGCAAAGTTTGTTGGCGTTACAATCCTGACAATCTGCCCCGAAACAGTTATGTTCGCAGGTGCAACTGCTACAGCTGGTGCCCCGGGAAGTGGTGGATCCAAAAGCGGCATTGGCTGTGTGCTTATATAGATTGTGTTCGCTGCGAAGGTTGTTGGTACCTTGACGGTTGGAGGGAATGTTATGGTTATTGTGTCCGTGCCTGTAGCCAAAGCTGTTCCTGTCCTGAAGAAAACATCCCATCTTGAGGACCAGTTGACAAACGGTGGCGAAACGTAAGCGTAAGAATCTGTTATCGCAACCGGTGGCGGTGTTGTAGACTGGAATACGTTCTGAATTGAAGCATAGTCTGGAGCAGGGTTTGTAGGATCGTAGAATGCAAGGTCAACGAAATCTCCAGCATCTCCTCTGAGGTCGCCAGCGATGCCAGGGGTGAACTGAACTTTGTATTCAACATTCTGGGCGCATGTGCCGTTTGGATTTGGCGTGACTGTGATTGCGCTGGCAGTTGTTGTTACAAGATAAGGTGTCGAGATGGCGTAGGCTGGCTGTGTGCTTGTTTTTATCTGAAGCGTGTACTGGCCTGATGTTGTTGGATTGATGAGTCCTGCTGACTTGCAGAACCTGATGGCAATCCAATTTCCTGCAGGCGCCATAAATCCGTTTGGAATCGTGATTGTAACCGTCTGACCTGAACCATATGTGCTCGAAACAGCAGCGTTCAGATCAAGCGGCCTTGGGCCTACAAGCGGAGTTGGATAGTTAAAAGCTGGGTTTCTAACGGGTGGGCACTCGACGTTTGGATCAAACACAATGTCGGCACCTGGGAAGTTTGCTGGCGGGAATGGTGGAAGTGCAGGGTTTCCTGGCGTTGGCATCGGACCGCTCATCAGGTAGATCGATCCACCTGCAAGCGTTGTGTTCCAGTTTTTGAAGGATGTCCCACTCGGGAATGCGATTGTGATTGTATCACCGCCCTTAAGCATGGCGCCATTCTGGAAAACTACCGTGTAACCAGCTTCAAGGCCAACTGTTGGTGGATTGACGTAAACGGAAGGTGTTGCAGAAAATACGACTCCATCATAGATTGCATATCCATCTGATGGAATCCACTCTGGAGCATTGGCGTGTCTGATCTGAAGGGTGTATGTTCCGGCGGTTGCAGTGTTGATAAGGCCGGCTGTTGATAAGAAGGTTATTACCAGCTGTCCTCCAGCATAAATGGAGAAGCCAGCAGGAAGCATGATTCTCAGTGTTTTGGGTCCGAGGGCGATAACCGATGAAGCGTAGTATGCCTGACTGCCCCATGACCAGCTTGAGTTTGAAAGTAGGATTGACGAAGCTTGCGGTCTCTGGGCAGGAACTGTGAAATCATTTGTGATTGAGGCATTGTCAGGGGCTGGGTTTGAAGCATCGTAGAAGTTGACTTCCACCCAGTCGCCGTTGTCACCAGAGAGAGTTGCTCCATTATGGAGAGTCCATTCAATCTTGTATTCAGGGTTTACTGAGCTGACAGTGTTGCCAAGAACCGTGACCTTTGCATGGTTTGCAACCATTACCTGCGAAGACTGAACTGCATAAGTTTCTTTGGATGTGCCAACACCGAATTTGTAGTAGTCAGCTGTAGCCGGGGTTTTGATATTGCAGGTTTTTGCGAAGGTAACAATTATCTCTGATCCGGCAGGGATGCTGGTTCCAAAAGGCACTTCCAGCTTGAATCTGTTGTTTGGATAGAGTTCCTTAGTAAGTGTTGCCGGCGTGAAGGAGTTTGGAAGTGGCGGTGGTCCCGGAGGGCCCCACTGAACCGTAACGCAGCTTGCGTCTGGTGATGTATATGAGTAGGAGCCGTAAGAGGACGGAAGGTCAATGTTGATTGTGTCACCCGCAACAAGAGCGCCGCAACCACCTAGAGTCATGTCAACGGTCAACTGGCTCGCAGTGTCAACGATTGGTGGTGACACAACTATTGAGTTGATTGTAACCGTTGACTCCACCGTATAGGTGAAGTGGGCTTCGGTTGTTGTTGACGCCGGTGTGGTGATTGCCCTGATGATGTCAATTGGCACAGCCAGAGGACCACATGTGTTCGGGTTCCTGATCTTTGCATCCTTTGAAATTGTGATTGTCACCTGAGACGCAACAGGAATGAAAGTTGTGGACGGGTAGTGGAAGATGATGGTGTTACCAACAAGCGTGACATCGGATGTGTAGTATGGCGATATCATGCATGTGGTTGAATTCACCACCGCACCGGTCAGGTTGAACGCAGGCGGGAAAACCAGCCTGAATTCATCAACGTATGCAGAGGGTTGTTGCCAGGGCAGTATAAACTGGGCTATCTGGTTTGTGGCATTTGGCGTAACCGTAACCGTCACTGTCGGCTGGGCTTTTGCCTCCTGCATTGTTCCCACGATGGTTCCAAAAACCATCGAGAGTATTATCAATATAGTCAAGGATCTTCTCATGATTCTCTCCTTTTTGTGCAAGCCAATTGTGTATCGTTGCATGAATCCAATACTGTGGTGATTTCCGATTGGTTTACGCAACTTCGTTTTTTCATGGCTACACCTATTTTATTTTTTCCTCAAGAATCGTTTTGTTGTTTTTAATGTAATCCTCGATGTCCCTGGCTTCGATTTTCAAAAGCCTTCCGATGCGAACAACAGGGAATTTTCCCCTTCTGACGTACTGTCGCATGGTTGTGTAGTGGATTCCGAGCATTTCTGCCGCTTCTTTTAAGCTAAGTAACTTCTTTTCTTCCATGGCAAGCCTCCTTGGGTCACCTGCTTGGAGTTTAAGTGACTGTTTGTAACATGTCAATAGGTATTCTTAGATTTGCTGTCAACTATCAATCAATTAGGGCTTGTTTATACTTAAAAGTATGCTTGCTAATATATAGAACAATTAATGGATTTATGCATTATATTTATTACTTGAATATGCTAAGTTATATATTGTGTTACTTTTGCACAGCAAATGTGCATAATATCACATATTAGATAGTAGTTTTGATTTTATTAGATTAATCCATCATTAATTGGCAGTCTTGGGGTTGTTGACATGGTTTCAGATTTTCGGTATACTTTCGTTTGTAGCAGATACTGTGCAAAATTTATCCAAAATCGATGGATTTTTCGACTTTAAACAAGAAATTGAACCTTTAACCGGGTTCAAGGGTATCGATATCAGGA
>CAYYJO010000031.1:0-15851 GCA_964472265.1 uncultured Caldisericales bacterium
TTAGAAACAGATATATTATTAAATATATTTTTATTCTTTATGATTAGATTATCAATATAATTGCTATACTTTATTATAGAAGAATATAAATGTAATCTTTTTGTAATAAATAACCAAATCAAAGCTATAGATAATACACATAATATTATGATTAATATTGATATACAATCGAAATATACATCATAAATATTTTTAGTTATGATATCACTTTTTAAGTTGTAGATAATTATAATGTTTACTATTGACATAAATACACTAACAAAACCTGTTATATTCACAAATTTTAAGTAAAGATCCTTTTTTAACAACCTGATAAGCACTTCAGATCCAGGATTGTTTGAGTTTCGTTGTTGCGTTAAGGGTATGACAGAGTATAAAGCCGCTAAAACAATCGCAATAATAGCACCCATTGTCTGAGCAACTGTCGAAAAGAAATATAATGCTGGTGTGGCATAGTCTGGTTTTACGACTTCGAGTAAATGATTTTCCATTCCCATGCAAGCATTATACAAACTCAAGTCTCAAATGCAAACGGAATAATGTCGGTTTTTCAGTCAATCTCTGTTTGTCCCCCTTGTGAAGGGGGAATTAAAGGGGGTTCTTTCTGTTCCTTGCAAGAACCCTCCGGCTCTTCGAGCCACCTCCCTTATCAATGGAGGCAAAAAGTATTGTTTTGTATTATCTTTTATGTAAACCATTCGGACTGAATGAAATCGGCGGACTTGCTCCGCGATTTCAAGAAAACCTTAATCAAAGGGAATTTGCACCCCTCAGCGTCAGCTGAGGCTTAAAACTCCCTCATCCGGTGCTTCGCACCACCTTCTCCCATTATCATGGGCGAAGGATTAAGGGTGAGGGAGTGTTGTTTTGTCGACAGTCACCCGGAAACGAAAACTCCCCGGAATTGCTCCGAGGAGTTCAATAAAAGCTATATCAAGGCCAAGGGCTAATCGACGACGATCATCTCCTTCGGCAAAGTCGTCAAAGGCACAGCGCCATCCTTGGAAACCCACACTGTGTCCTCGATCCTCACGCCGCCCCAGCCTTCAAAGTAAAGCCCTGGTTCATTTGTGCAGATCATATTCTCTTCAAACACCTGCTCCGAGCGCGAGGATGCTCCCGGCGACTCGTGGATGTCGAGACCGACGCCGTGGCCAAGCGAATGGTTGTAGGAATTGGGGTATCCGCCTGCAATGATCGGCTCTCTCGAGGCTTTATCGGCATCGGCGCACTTGACGCCCGGTTTGAAGTAGGCCATTGCAGCTTCCTGCGCCGATCTGACCAGCCCGTAAATCTCACGGTGCCTTGGGGTTGGATCGCCGACAACGATGGTTCTGGTGCAGTCCGAGCAGTATCCGTTGAAGATGCAGCCCCAGTCGAACACGACGAATTCGCCGTTTTCAATCTTTTTGTCCGAGGCCACGCCGTGAGCCATTGCGCCCCTGTAACCTGAAGCAACGATAATGTCAAATGATGGCTTTAACGCTCCACGTCTCTTCATCTGATACTCAAGCTCAACGCACACATCGGTTTCAGAGACACCGGCTTTGACATGCGAAAGGGTTGCGTTGAAGGCTTCGTCTGCAACTTTGCAGGCCTGCCTGATTCTTTCTATTTCCTCAAGCGACTTGATCTGCCTGAGTGGTTCGATGAGGTTGTCGGCGCATTTGAACGCGATTCCTTCACACTTTTCAGCCAGCCTCTTCGCAAAAGCGTGTGAAATTGCCGAGTCTTCGATACCAACGCTCTTAACACCGAAATCAGTTGCCTGTTTGCCAAGGAAATCAACGATCGGAAACTCTGCCAGTTGGACAGTGATGCCGTCCCAGACTTGCTCTCTCGCCTGCTCAGGATAGCGTCCGTCAACAAAAAGAATCGCCTTGTCCCTTGAAACGTAGAGGTATCCGTCTTCTCCTGTGAATCCGGTGAGGTAGAAAACGTTTTTGTTGATGCGCTTTTCGCTGGTGACGATTATTGCTGAATCGATGTCTGATCCTGCAAGTTTTTCCCTGTATTTTTCGAGCCTGTCCTTCATGGTTTCCGCCTTTGTTTTAGTTTGTTTAAATCATGCCTTTAAATTCGTTTTTTTCAAGATACGTGAAATTTGTTAAATTCCAGACAGATTTTAACCATTGTCGCCTTTCAAAGGCTGGTATAATCTGTTCATGGAAGCAAGATTTGGGACTTTCAGGAAGATTGTTGCAGCTTTATCGATACTGACACTGATTTTCTCAGGTTTTCAAACATTTGCCGCAAAAGCCGATGCAGATGAAAAGCTGTCTCTTGATCTTGTTTGGGAGAGCGTCGACACCTTTGAAAGTATAATTGGAAGCATTGGCAACAAGGTACTTTTTTACGAAAGCCGTTTCGACAAAGATACAAGGCCAACTTTTAGGTTGATAAACATTGAAAACGGTTCAGACGACTGGGATGGGACTGGCAATGATCTGAACAAGGTGAATTCTTCAAAAATTATATCTATTTCCATGGAAGAAATGATCACTTTGCACGATGGTAAAATTTTGATGCAGCTGGATGATGGTCTTCATTGCTACGATTTTTTCAACGGGAATCAGCTTTGGTTTGCTCAAGACAGCAAAAACTGGCTGCCACCAAGGTTTTTTGAGGATAATATCGGTTACACATTTGAATATCTGGATTACATCAACAAACCAAAAGTAAAGGTGGTGGAGCTTGATATCGAAACTGGCATGGTTGTTGCTTCATTTGAGTTCGAACCTGAAGATGTTACGCCTTTCAAGTTCAACTTATGCAGGATAATAAGCAAGTACGAAGATGATATTATTTACCATGATTACGACAATCTATACAAAACCAGTATAGCAACTGGGAAAACCGAGTTACTGTTTGAAGGAGATTCCTGGTACTTTTATTCAGACAAAAACTTCTTTTGTTACAAAAATGTCTTCGTCGCAAATCATAACAGGTTTTGTTGCGATTCAAAGCATCCGTATGACTGGAATGAAATTTTTGGTATCGATGTGACAACCGGAAAAGTGCTCTGGAGCAAAAAGGCCAGCTCGGGATATAGATCATTCGGGAAATACATGCTTTTTAAGTATCATAACATCTGCGGCGATGAGCAGAACAGCTATCTTTGCCTGGCTGACATTGAAACCGGAAAAGTTGTCAACAAGATTTATGGCAAGTTTTTGTGGAGCACGATGTTGTCAAATGATGACATCTTCATAAACGAAGACTATTACGGCGCTTTCATAGATCAAAGCTCTGGAAAATCAACAACAACCCAAACTGTCATTTCTGTTTTTGACATAAAGACGCAAAAAATAGTGAAATTTTCTACAAATCAATACAAGGGGAACTATTTCCACATTGCCAGAAATGATGATGGCATGAATTATTTGCTTGTTAAAACAGAAGCAACAGACGATTACAAACAATTTGCCGTTTCCTGTTTCAGGATTAACGATGGAACAATCGCTGAGACTAAAATCGAATCGAAATTGCTGGGAAAGTTCAAGATGTTGGCAAACTGGAAAACCTATGTTGTAGCCTATGATTTTGATGATTTAGGGGAGATTGGCAATACATACATTATTGATACCAGAACAAACATTGTTGAACCAAGCAAATCAAAACTGGCCAGTTTTCTGGTTGGCAAGAAACTCTCGGATCTGGAGTACTCGACTGCTGGCAGGTATTTTTGCGTCTACCAGAAAGATCCAAAAATCAAATCGATTCTTTTTTACTCACTGGATACGGGAGAGTTATCTTGCGATAATGGCGCCTTGAAGGACTGCTTCCTTCCGACAGCATATAAAGATGAAGAGTTGCTCACCTCTTGCTTCACCGGCGCGCATTTCAAGGTTGTGAGAACGCGAAAAGGCAGGGGGTTGGGCTGGTATCATATCCCGGATCAGAAAAAGGTTTTTAAGGTTGTGGCATTCGATGGCAGCAAGATTGTGATTTTTGATGACAAGCTCTCCGTTTTTGATGTCAAATCGGAGAAGAGGCTTTGGTCATTCAATGGTTCTTTCGCAGACGGATTCAAGCCTGAAGATGTGAAAATCGTTGGCAATTCAGTATTATTAAATACTAAAGATGTCAAACAGAACAAAATTTTCATCCAGGCTCTTGACGCAAGCAACGGAAAGGCTTTGTGGTCTGATGAGGCAGATGTCGGATTCAAAATAAGGCTTGATGCGGTTTGCTACATAAAAACCTTTGGCCAGAAGAAAGAGATGATATTGGCGGAAGCTGCAAACGGCAGAATTGTTTCAAAATCGACCATTGACACAATCGGTTTCAGTGAGATGATTCCGCTGCTTACGAAAAATGCTGTTATTTGGAATGAACAAGGCTTGGCAAAAGTAGAATTTCTCAATGATTTCCTTGAGCCCGTCGGCTCTGTTGATTTGGAAGATAAAACGGTTTTAAACGCTTGTGGATGCAATGATTCAGTCGTTCTCCAGCTCCAGGATAAAAAAACAAATGAGTTTTCAGTGGAAATACTCACAGCCAAATGGTAAGCACTACTTACATTCCTCCAGAAACTTCCAGGCGCTCATGGCAGCGATGGCGCCGTCGGCAACGGCGGTGACCACCTGACGGACTGTCTTGACCCTGAGGTCACCGGCAGCAAAAACACCCGGCCTGTCCGTTTTCATTTCGTCATCGGTTATAATCCAGCCATCGGAAGTCATTTTCACAAAACCTTCAAGAAACTCGGTGTTTGCGTTGTATCCGATGAAGATGAACACTGCTTTTGTTGGGAGGGTTTTCTCGGTTCCGTCTTTGACGTTTCGAATTGTTACGCTTTCAACAGCGTTTTCACCGTTAATTGATACAGGCACATACTCAAGCTCGAAATTGATTTTCTGATTTTTCCTGGCATGGTCGACAATAATTGGTGCAGCCCTGAACTCATTTCTTCTGTGGACGATTGTGACTGTCGATGCAAACTGTGTCAGGTAGATGCCTTCTTCGACTGCAGCATCACCGCCACCGATTACAACAACAGGCTGATCCTTGAAGAACGGGCCGTCGCAGGTTGCACAGTAAGAGACGCCTCTGCCACGAAGCTCTTTTTCACCTGGGATTCCGATGCTTTTATACCTCACGCCTGAGGCAAGAATAACCGCTCTGGCCTTGTAAGAATCTGATTTACACTTGATTATCTTGTGCTGACCCTCATCAGCGATTGAATCGACTTCGTCATAAATTATCTCTGCGCCGAATTTCTGTGCATGTCTTGTGAGAGCATCGCCAAGCTCGAAACCGGAGATTTCATCGGGGAACCCAGGATAGTTGGCTATCTTGTCCGTAATCATCGCCTGCCCGCCTGTTCCGAGCTTTTCGATGATCGCTGTTTTGAGGTTTGCCCTGCCAGAGTAGATGCCTGCCGCAAGTCCTGCCGGGCCTGCTCCAATGATGATCACGTCAAATTCTTTCATGGTTTCCTCACTATCAAGACTCTCGGTCTGTCCGAAAGGTCATTAATAATATTAGTATCAAAATCTTTGAAAACGGCAACAAGGCTAAGGAGTTCAAGTTTTTGTGGACAATCTATTTCAAAAAGCGCGACTCCGCCAGCTTTTAATCGCTTTGGCAGTTCATTTGAAATTAGCCTGTAAAAATCGAGCCCATCAGCGCCGCCGTCAAGGGCTTTGAGTGGTTCAAAGCTGATTTCCTTTTCAAGATCAGGGATTCTGGAAGTTGGAATGTATGGGGGATTTGAAACAATGATATCGAACTGGCCTTCAATTGAGTCGAAAAGGTCGGAATTGATGAACTCCATCTCAACTCCGTTGAGTTTTGCATTACCGGTTGCGATGTCAAGCGCATCCTGGCTGATGTCGGAGGCTGTTACGTCAATGTAAGGATTCATTTTTTTCAGAGCGATTGCTATGCAGCCTGAACCCGTGCAGAGATCAAGCACCATGTCACCGTTTTTGGCAAGTTTCAAAGTCTCGAGGACTAGTAGTTCAGTATCGGGTCTTGGAATGAGAACAAATGGATTGACCTCGATTTTCAAACCAAGAAATGTGCAATGGCCTATTTCATATTCCAGTGGTTTCCCATCTGCAATCCTTGCTGCTGATTCTATAAGCTTTTCTTGTGATTCTGGATTGATCTGGTTGTTCAGCTCAAGCAGAAGCTCTGTCCTTGTGAGGTTAAGAACGTGACAAAGCAGCTCCTGGGCGTCACGATGCGGCTGCGGCCTGGAAGAAAACAAACCGGCGACGGTTCTTAGTGCTTCCCTGACCGTTCCCATCAAAATGCCTCACTTCTTTGCAAGAGCCTCAAGTTTTGCGTTTTCCTCAGCCTCAATCAAGGCATCAACAACCAGGTCAAGGTTACCCATCATCACCTCTGGCAGCCTGTAGATTGTGAAATTGATTCGGTGGTCACTCAGCCTTGTTTGCGGGAAGTTGTAGGTTCTGATCTTTTCAGCCCTGTCGCCTGAACCAATCTGGACTCTTCTTGTGTCAGCGTGCTCCTTGTCCTTCTTGTCCTGTTCCTGCTCGTAGAGCCTTGCCCTCAAAACCTTCATTGCCCGTTCCTTGTTCTGCGTCTGGCTGCGTTCGTCCTGGCAGGTGATGATCATGCCTGTTGGCAGGTGTGTGATCCTGACGGCTGAGTCCGTGGTCTGAACGCACTGCCCGCCGTGACCGGATGACCTGTAGACATCAATTCTTATATCCTCGGGCTTGATCTGGATTTCAACTTCCTCGGCCTCTTCCATGACGGCAACGGTTGTTGTGCTGGTGTGGATTCTTCCGCTGGCTTCAGTTTCTGGAACCCTCTGAACCCTGTGAACGCCTGATTCGTATTTGAGATGCCTGAAGACATTCTTGCCTTCGACAGAGAAGATTATTTCCTTGAATCCGCCGATATTGGTTGGGTTGGAGCTTATGACTTCAACCTTCCATCCCTTTTTCTGGGCGTAGTTGGCGTACATCCTGAAAAGCTCTGCGCCAAAGAGCGCAGACTCCTCGCCACCTGCAGCAGCCCTGATTTCAATGATTACCGACTTTTCGTCCCTGGGATCTTTCGGAATGAGCAGGTGATTGAGTTTTTTGTTTGTTGAATCAAGTTTCGCTGCGAGTTCTTCCAGTTCGGCAAGAGCCAGTTCCTTAAGCTCTCTGTCGTCTGCAAATGACATTTCTTTCGCACTCTCGATCTGCTTCTCGATGTACTCTATTTCATGGGCGGTTTCAACTATATCGGCGAGCTGAGCCTGTTCTTTCGATAGCTCCCTGAATCTGTTCATGTCTGCAACAACTTCTGGTTTCAAGAGGAGTTCTACCAGCTCGTTATACCTTTTAATTAGATTTTCTGCCTGGCTGTTCACAAGATTGAGATTCTACTGTGTTTTAGGGCGTTTGCAACTAATCCTTGACTTCGAGTCCATATTCAATATCCTAACATACCCTGTGTGGGCCGTTAGCTCAGCCGGTAGAGCACCTGCCTTTTAAGCAGGGGGTCGCAAGTTCGAGTCTTGCACGGCTCATATCTAATGGTTCAATAAGTTAGGGCCCCATGGTCTAGCGGTTAGGACGACACTCTTTCAAGGTGTAGGTAGGAGTTCGACTCTCCTTGGGGCTACCAAAACCCGTCTGAGAAATCCCTGAATTTCGCCTCTTGTCAATCCATTGTTATACAATGTCTGCAAACTATGTGCAATTATTTCTCGTTTTTGTAGTTTTTTTAGGTTTTTATCTTAAACTCTCCAAGGTAGTATTATAAAACAAGCAGGTTGGCACACATGTCACGCTGACTATTGACAACCGTTTTGTGCCAGTTATAATACCGCCTGTACAGTTTGATCAAGAAGGTATCTATTTATAGTAATATTGCATGTGGATTGGTGCCGGATAAGGCATCAAAACTCATGTTGCCGTGATCAAGTGTGTAACCGTAAGTTCTTTTGAAAGGATGAAGGTATGAGAAAGGTAAAACTTCTTACAGCGTTGCTTGCCATCGTTATGGTTTTGCCCATGGTCGCCGGACTCGGCACAAGGGCAGCAGCAGATGGACCGCTCTATCAGGTTCTCGTATACCCGAAGAACCCAGCAGATCAGAGCACAATCCAGTCCCTCCATTTGACCGAGCAGACAGACTATGCTCAGGGATCGAAGCTGGTTGATGCCAACACGCAGCAGATCAAGGATCTCACCGACAAGAACATTGACTTAACAGTCATCGGCAGAGCAGACACCTGCATCGTCGGCAACTACGACCTCAGGATGACCGGCAAGAAGCTTGAAATGCCACGTTTTGAGAATGAAAACCTCACAAAACTCGCAAACTACACCTACCCAGATTCACTCGATGCATATTATGTGGTCCGTTTTGTTGGCCCAATGAAGGCCGACTGGATCGAAAAGATCAAGAGCCTTGGCGGATCGATGCTCGACGGATACCCACTTTACCCGGACACATACCTTATAAGGGCAGGCAAGGACAAAATCGACGGAATCCTTTCCCAGAGCTTTGTTCGTGCAGGAATGCTCTATAACCCGGTTCTCAAAGTCTCTTCATGGCCATACGACCCATCAGAAAAGACCGGCCTGTGGCAGACATACGCCGTTGCAATCGGCGGAAACGTCTCAGATGAAGAAGTCGAAGCAACCTCAAACATTCTCAGAGGTATGGGTGCAAAGACAATCTTCACGGCCCAGATCGAAAGCCGTCTCAACGAAAAGGCACCAGCAAAAGTTGAGGGCATGAAGGATGAAGACTATAACAAAATCATCAAACTCTGGCAGGATGAAAGAAAGTCATTCACTGACTACATCAGCCAGCCAATTGGTGAGAACAGCAAGATCTCAATCGAGGAAGCAGCAAAGACAGTGTCATTCGGCACAACAGGAATGCTCTCGGAGAACCCGGTCAATGGAAAGTTTGAAATTGGCTATGCAAGAGTTGTCCTTCCGGTTGAAAAGCTTGAAGACGTTGCAAAACTTCCGTGGGTCATCAACATTGACCTCTTCGTTGCACCAATCGGACAAAACGACATCGCAAACTACATCATTGGTTCACAGTACGCATGGGCAGCCAATGAAACCTCAGGCGTTGTCCCGAATGCAACCGATCCACTCCCACACACAAGACTTGATCACTTCGGACTTCATGGTGAATCACTTGAACCAACAAACGCCCAGCTTGGTGGAACACATTACCGCCAGGTAATCGCGGTTTGTGGAACCGGACTCGATACTGGTGACGTTTCAAACACATACAACACATCAGAGAGATACGGAACCCCGGTCGGCGATTTCGCTTACAGGGTCATGGATCACCTTGCCTATGTCCAGAACACCGGTAACTGCGGAAATGCCATATATAACTCGGGACAATGGAGATTCAATCCAAATAACGGTAGTTCAACTCGTTGCCCAAGAGGAAACTGGATCAACATCAACCAGAGAATTGCGAACTATGTCAACCCACCAACCGTTTATGGCAGCAGAACTCAGCCGTGGATGGACTGGGACGGACACGATACACACGTAACCGGTTCAGCGCTCGGTGATGGTTATTGGTCAAGAAACCAGACTACTCCAAATGACAACATTGCTGATAGAAACCCATACGATCCAACAGGCACAGGTATTCTTCCAGGCAATGCACCAGGTTCAGCAATTGGCAACCCACGCGATCGACTTCCAAGATTAAACATCGATGGTGCAACTTACGGCACAAACGCTGCTGACAGGTTTGACTATCGTGGCGTCGCTTACCGCGCCGGTGTTGTTGTCCAGAGAGTTACCGACAACAACTTTATTAGAGCCTATGATTACTGGTACTATCCGTACTACTTCTATTGGGTATATCAGGGAAGACCAAAATATGTCGGACTATATCACTATCCGCTTGCAGAACGCGGCTATCTTCGCGCTCCAGATGCATTCTTCACAATCCTCAATGATGCGTATAACGTTGGCGCAAGAATCCACCTTGATGCATGGGTAATGCCACACCGTGGTCCACACAATGCAGGACCAAACCCATCAGGCGACCGCGAAATTTCATACGACGCAACCGAAGCTCTCAACTCAAATGAATACAACTTCTGCGCATCCCAGACTGACCGTTTCTGCTGGGAAAAGAAGGATATGACAATTGTTCAGGCTGGAACCACAAACACACGTCTTGCCGCCCCGTTCATCTATGACTGGGAACCACTGGACAACTACTATTTTGGTTATCTTCCATCAGGTGCAAATACATATTATGATGGGCCATCAAACGGTTCATCATACAGATTTGACTCCCCATGGTGCTACACAATGCCGCCAACCTACAAGGAAGTCGGTATTGCACAGCCAATGGTCATCCCACAGCGCGGTGTGTACTACCCGTCGATTGGTGACTCGTCATACAACAAAGAACCACCAAACAACGTAGAATTCAACTACTACTATCAGGATATCACACAGCCGGTCTCGCCAGACTACAACACGCCGCTGGTTCACTCTGACGGAAAGACTGACTATGCATCATCAGCTCTGTCACCAGCAACAGCAAAGAACCCAATCGTTGTTGGAGCATCAGAATCGTACAGAAACATCAGAACCCTTCCGGGTCACATTCTCAGAGGCGCTGGCCCTTGGACATATGGATGGGTCTATGGCCCATGGTTCCCACAGACCGTAACTCACACACACGGACTTGCTGGCGGATCAACTTCACCACTTTATGGTGACAACACTGCAAACTCAGATGTTCCAGTAGGAGTTCAGCATGCAACAAACGGAACAACTGGACTTTACTACAACGAACTTGTCGGCATGGCCGGTTCTCCAAGCCCAACAACAATCTACAACGGTTTTGGTCAGGTTGCTGCATTCTCGGGCAGAGGACCAACGCCAGACCTTGACTACTCACAGTCAGACCCGGATCCAACAAAGTGGCAGCCGGCTGGCAGATACAAACCGGACATCGTTGCACCAGGAACACAGATCATGTCAACGGCATCGGTTCTTACTCTCCGCAACCCGTTCTCAATGACAGGCGTTCCAAGTCTTGACCCAGCAAATGGTCAACCAACCGGAAATGCATACGATGGTATTCGTCAGGTAAACGGAAATAGCAACCAGACGACAGGCGCTGGCGGCCCATACCTTCTCCGCCACCCAGGCCCATCAACAAACCTTTCCGAGCACTACGCAATCATGGAAGGCACATCTTGTGCAACCGGATTCGTTGCCGGTGCAGCAGCAATCACAAGACAGTACTACCAGAACCGCGGACTCAACATGTATCCGCAGCCATCATCAGCCCTCATAAAGGCAACACTTGTTCACGGAGCATCAAACCTCGGTGGTCAGTCTGACTATGCACCAACCTATACCGATTGGCGCTGGCTGTCAGCAAAGCCAAACTACGACCAGGGATTCGGCCGTCTCAACATCAGACAGTCACTCTTCCCGGCAGCACCGACAACAACAAGCTATGTTGACCAGGTCAAGGGTATCACCACTGGTGAGCGTCACTTCTACTACTACGACGTAACCGATTCAACCGTACCATTCGAAGCAACACTTGCCTACACAGACATGCCGAAGCTTCCGAACCCACAGGTAGCCCTTGCAAACGACCTCGACCTCATCGTCACAGCCCCAGACGGCGTTGAATACCATGGTAACATCTACACAACAAACCCGCGCATTGACGAGCACACCAACCTTTACAGGTACTGGGGTCGTGAATCAATGTCCAACCCAGGTGGCACAACATACGACAGACGTAACAACGTCGAAAGAGTCGTAATCCCACCAACACAGGTCAAGCGTGGCGTTTACTCGGTCACCGTCTCAGGCGCCCGTATCGAACAGTCATCAACCAACATCCCACAGACCTACGCGTTCAGGGTCAGCGGTGGAAACCTTAAGGCAGCAACAACACCGCCACCACAGGTTCCAATTGCACCGTGGGCAATCATCGTAATTATTGCAGGCATCCTCGCAATTGGCGCATTCTTCATGGTCATGATGAAGAAGAGAGCCACAGTAGCCTGATAACAAACACTTAAAGTCATCAAGAAAGGCTCCGATTAACTTCGGAGCCTTTTTCTTTTTCAGGTGCTTTTTTTACAAAACAAAAAAAATATAATCATGAAGGTAAATTTGCTCAATTGACAAGGATGGTGAAGCATGAAACAGGGAACATCGAAGGTGGCGGAGATTTTTGCCAACTACAAGGACGTATTCCTCTGGGTGATATTTGGTTTGCTTTTTGCGGTACTCCTTCAGATTGGAACGCACTTCTCTGCGCCAACAAGCGATGGATACATTAACCCGATTCACAAGGCGCTAACCTTTGGAACAGCCTACCCTCTTGTCTGGATCCTTAATCTCTTTGGCGTTGTTAGCAGAATTGAAACAACGTACCTGAACACGGTCAACGGAATGTTCATTGTCTTTGGAAGACCGGAGGCTGTGACCTATAGGTTTGAAATAATTTATGAGTGCACCGGAGTCTACGCCTGGATAGTTTATTCGGCTGCAGTGCTTGCTTTCCCGACTGCTGTAAAGAACAGGCTTCTCGGTTTTGCCCTTGGAATACCGGCTCTTTACATCGTCAACCTGTTCAGGTTCATTTGCCTTGGAATCATTGGAGCCTTTTGGCCAAGTGCTTTCGAATTCGCCCACGCTTACCTTTGGCAGGTCATCATAATCGGTTTCGTCATTCTTATGTTCTGGGGGTACCTTGCATGGATAGTCAAAAACAATCCATTGACAGCAAAAAAGGCCTGACAGAAAAGAAGTGGTTCTGGATCAGACTTGTTATCACGGCAGTCGTAATCCTTGCAGTCTGGACTGCAATCTCAAGTCTTTATATTGAGCTGGACAAGTCAATTATCATGGGACTGATAAAGTCAGCCGGCTATTACACCGATTTCCAGCCCAAACTCACCGATGCACTCATGAGTCCGGCAATCCCGTTTGTGATCCTCATGGTTGGTACGTGGGGCATAAAACTGTTTTGGTTTAACGGGAAAATTAACTGGAAACCTCTGCTCTGGACGATTCTTGGAATCGTTGGACTTGTCGGCATTTCCATTCTGGGGCAGTACCTTAGCCTTTACATGAATCTCGCCAATGTTAACAGCTCGTTTATGACCAATCTGACAGGATTCCTGATTGCAACTGCTCCAGTTCTAATCCCAATCATTGTCTGGACTGTGCTCTCATACAAAGAGATTTCAAGAATCTTCAGGAAGAGCTGATAAAACACCAATAAAAAAAGCCCCTCTTTTTAGAGGGGCTTTTTGTTTATGCAAGCAGTTCAGAGTTTGAGATGCCTTGAACCTGGCTGGGTAATCGGTTTGCCTTCCTTGCAAAGCGGGCAGGCATCGGCTTCCCATGAAACCACGTCCATCGAGAGTAGCGGAACAAATGGGACAGGGAAAGCAACCTTGCCGGCTGAACGGTCAACAAGCGAGCAGATGGCAACCACTTCGGCGCCCATCGATTTTGCAAGCTCAGCAACCTCAAGCGCTGATCCACCTGTTGTTACCACATCTTCAACGACGATGACCTTCTCGCCTTTTTCAACGAAGAAATTCCGTCTGAACGTCATTTTCTCATCAACTCTTTCGGCGTAGATGGTTCTGCAACCGAGGGCACCAGCCATTGCGTATGCGAAGATGATTCCGCCAACTGCCGGGCCGATGACGCAGGAGATTTTCTTGTCCGGGAGCTTGTCAGCAAGCTGTCTGCAAAGCTCGGAAACCTTGTCTGGATATTGGAAAACCTGTGCGCACTGAACGTACCTGTCTGAATGACGGCCGGATGTGAGTTTGAAGTGACCGGTGAGAAGGGCTGAGGTTTCTTCAAGAATTTTGATTGGGTCAGATGGCATTTTCTATCTCCTTTATGAAATCAAGTGTCGCCTGTCTTGGGTTTGGATCCTCGACGATCGGTCTTGCAACTACGATGTAGGTTGAGCCAGACTTTATGGCTGATTCAGGGGTTGCAACCCTCTTCTGGTCGCCAACAGCATCGGAGCCTCTCCTGATGCCAGGTGTTACAGCTACGAAATCCTTGCCAAGCTTTGCTCTCAGGTTCTCTACCTCTTGTGGTGAGCAGACGATTCCGTCACAACCGTTTGAGATGGCCATGCCTGCAAGTTTTTCAACCAACTCAGCCGGTGTTTTGTCGTGACCGATAGCGTTCAGCTCGTTTTGGTCGAGTGAAGTGAGTATGGTTACGCCAAGAACAATCGGTGGTTTTCTGCCGGTTTTGGCTGACCACTTGTCAAGGCGTTCCCTGACTCCCTTGATCATGGTTGGGCCACCGGATGCGTGGATGGTGAACATTGCGGCGCCCATCTCAGCCACGGCTTCGGCTGCATTGGCAACGACGTTTGGGATGTCGTGGAACTTCATGTCCAGGAAAACCTTGTGCCCCATGTCGATAATTTGCTTGACAAAATCTTTTCCGTAGGGGGTGAAAAGGGTCATTCCGATCTTGAAGGTTGGACCATTAGGAATTATTTTGACCAGTTCCAGAGCCTTTTCCTTTTCAAGGTCGAGTCCGATTATCAGTCTTTCAGCAGCATTCATGAGCCGCTCCTTTCAGTTCGTCGAAATTTTTGTAACCGCGTTTCTCTGCCCAGGAAGACATTTCCTCGGCTATCTTTGCCGGAGATGTCGGGTCTTTGAAAATGACGGTTCCGACCTGAACCATCGATGCACCAGCGAGAATGAACTCAAGGGCGTCTGAACCTGTCCACACCCCTCCGCAGGCAATTATTGGAATTTTGACCGCTTTAAATGCAAACCAGACACATCGTAGAGCCATCGGTTTGATTGCCGGGCCAGAGAGTCCGCCGGTCACGTTCCCAAGCACCGGACGCTTCTTCTCGATGTCGATTGCCATGCCAAGGAAGGTGTTTGAGACGGTGAGTGCGTCTGCGCCTGAGTCTTCAGCCGATTTTGCAATTGACGGAAGGTCGGTGACATTTGGTGAAAGTTTGATTATAAGAGGTTTCCTTGATATTTTTTTGAGCTGTGCCGTTAGCCGGCCAACCTGGTCGGCTGAAGTTCCGATGGTCATTCCGCCTTCGTGGACGTTCGGGCACGAGACATTGATCTCGAAAGCCGAGATGGTGTCGTAATCGTTCAGGGCTTCGACCACTTTTTCGTAATCCTCAAAGGTTTTTCCTGAGACGTTGACCCAGGCGTGGCAAGGAAGATTGACCAGATGTGGAATCTTATCCTTGATGAATGCTTCGAGGCCTTCGTTTTGGAGGCCGATTGCATTGAGCAGTCCTGACGGTGTTTCCACCAGTCTTTGTGGGATGTTGCCAACCCTGATTTCTGGAGTGACGGCTTTTGTGCAGAAAGCGCCAATTTTGCTGTAATCGAGAAGGTCTTTGTACGCCTCTCCGCAGCCGAATGTGCCGGATGCTGGAACGATCGGGTTGTTGTACTTCTGGCCAAAAAGGGTGACAGTTGGATCAAAGGCCATCGATCACCTCGCCGGCTTCAAACACAGGGCCGTCTGTGCAGACTTTTTTGTATCCCGATTTTGTGGCGATCACGCAACCAAGGCACGCACTAACACCGCAGGCCATGTAGGATTCAAGGCTGAACTGCATCGGCCAGCCTTTGAAATGTTCGTGGATGGCTTTGAGCATCGGTCTTGGGCCGCAGGCGAGAATTGTTCCCTGTGGTATCAGATTTCTGCACATTAGGTCGATGACGGTTCCCTTATGGCCAAAAGACCCGTCGTCTGTTGCGTACTGGGTGTCGAGCGGGAACCGGCTCTGGTCTGGCAAGAGGTTCTTGGTTCTGGCGCCGAGGAAAATTGTGTGGTTCCTTTCACCGAGTTTGTCGTGAAGGTCAAGCATTGGAG